>QCSN01000007.1 GCA_003211515.1 Synechococcus sp. AG-670-F04 | reverse complement strand
TTGGAAGCATCTGCGATATTAGATGTATCCAAAGGTCTCACCCATGATTAACAACACCATCACTGCCATTATTAAGGCCACTGACAACAATAAAGAGGCAAGAGAAGAGCAACTTGTTCTCTCTCCCTTCCATCCCATTAGCTCTCTGTCGTCTACCCAAGGCAGCTCGTCCATCTGACTAGTACATTTGCACTACTATAGACTGACGTCTACTAGTCGCACTGGCTCTGATGGGTGGTATGTCTTCAGGATCTATTGGTGAGTTTAAATATTCGGCTCCAAGTCATCAGCTTGCTAATGTTTCAATAATAAGAACTCGCACTGCTGGATCGATGGCTAAAGTATTTCTCAAGAATGGTGTTCAATACGATGTTCGTACAAATGTAAAAGGCTTTAAACAGTATGTTATCGATCGAGGCCTTATCCAGAATAGAGGCGTCTATTTAGACATGAATCCCGCTAAACACTTTGGTTGGGATACGACGCTGGAGGCACCTCGCCGTAATTCCGGAGTAGCTCGTTTTTTTGTTAATTACTGGATTGCTGCTCCCCGTGCAAGTACGGACACCTGGTTACTAAAAGGCTGGGACGGTGATGACTTTATTCAAGGAACAGATGCAGGAGAGAATGACATTCGTGGTAATTTTGGCGATGATTATCTTCATGGATCTGCATATCATCCTGACAGATTAGATGGAGGTCATGGTGACGATAACATTTATGGCTACAAGGGTGATGACACGATCTTCGCAGATGCAGGATCTGATGTTTTAGTCGGTGGCCAAGGAGACGATACGCTGTTTGCAGATGAGGGTAATGACAGTCTCTATGGTGCCAAAGGTGATGATACTCTTAGGGGAGGTCCAGGAGATGATCTTTTGATGGGCGGTCCAGGAAAGAACCGCTTGGACGGCGCTCAAGGTGCAGACCGTTTTGGTTTGCTACAAAAAGCTGAAAACGTAATCCACGATTTCGATCCTTTTGGAGGCGATCAACTACTGATTCGGAGTAAGGATATGGCCAAGCTTAAAATTTTAACGCAGGGTTCCCGCTTTTTTCTTGATTTCGGCAAGAAAGGACACACCACAATATTTCCAATGGAAGGTACTGACATCACTGCTGACAATATTATGGACGCGATTAGCTTTCGTATTTAGTTTGTTTGTTGCTCACTAATATCAACCTCCAAGTACAGACAAGCTGTCCCTTACGGTTCCCCTCACTGCTCTTTGGTAAGTATGACTAGGTTCAATTCCTAGTAGCAGTCTATGCCCTTTGATTACTCATTGGGCAGGCCGGATAGGACATCCCTTCATTCATCCCAGTTCAGCTGGTTACCTTGCTGGGAAGTGCTTCTAGAGATTTATGTCTGGTGCAATTCCAGCTAGCACTTTCACAAACACCTAAATATGACACAAACTATCACTAGACCTATTAACCTTAAATCTAAAACTACTGATCCAGCTTTGGAACCAAGACTGTCGGGAAGCCTGAAGGGGGGCGTTGGATGTGTCGCCATCGATCTCCCGACAAAACAACTCACACGGACATCAGCCCCGCCTGCAATGGCTGGGGTTTTGTGTTTGTAGATCAGATACAAACAGGGATCTTCAATAAGGGCTAGAGATGGACTAGCCATGCAGCCCTCAGGATGCCTCGTGTCACGACTGCCTTTGCTGCTGCCTTAGCCCTGTTCATGCCAATAGGACGCCCGTTGCTGGTAGGGCTGACACCTGTTGTTGAAATTGGCGCAGCTCTGCTGTCGACAAGGGCAGCCTTTGCACAAAGTGCTCAAGACTGGTTCGATTCAGGTGTCGCAAAATTTGAACTTGGAGATTTACAAGGAGCTATTGCTGATTGGACCAAGGCAATCGAGATTGATCCTCGGTATGCAGATGCCTATTACAGTCGTGGGTTTGCAAAAAGTTTATCAGGAGATTTTAAAAGCGCTATTCCTGATTACACCAAGGCAATTGAAATCAATCCTAACGATGCGGATCTCTACTTCTTCTATCGCGGTGATGCCAAGAAAAATTTAAAGGATTACAAAGGAGCTATTCAGGACTATACAAAGGCAATTGAAATTGATCCTAACGACGCGGGTTTATACAACTCTCGCGGGTCTGCAAAGAGTCGATTAGAGGATTACAAAGGGGCAATTGATGACTATACAAAGGCGATAGAAATTGATCCTCTGGATAAATATTTTTATAGCAATCGTGCCTTAAGTACAGAATTCATGGGTGATCCACAAGGCGCTTGCTCTGATTGGAGAAAAGCAGCCGATCTCGGACATACCTATGCCATTGAATGGGTAAGAAATGAGTGCTGACATCTGATCCTGTCTGATGTCAACTCTTTTGAGGTATTTCCCCGTCAGCAATGGCGGGGTTTCTGTGTTTGCAGACCAGACGCAGACAGTGCTCATTGATGAAGGCTAGTGATGGAGAAGCCACGCACTGCTAGGGACGCCTCGTTAATCACAACTTCAATATGCCGTCCAGAAGGTGAGGTTTCTTAGTTAATCTCATTCACTACTAAAGGAACTCGTGCCCACCAATTAAACAGCTTTGCAATCGTTAGGATCAACAAGGATCAAGTTTGGATAGCCTTGAACATCTTTCCCAAAGCGTTTAATGGCCTGGTTGTATATATTACAAGCCGACTTAAGATCTCCAAGCAAGACATTGATTCTTTGAACTTGTAAATAATAGTAAATATCTTCTGGAGATTCCGCCAACAGCACGACATAGTCACTCAAAGCACCTTGTAGATCACCAAGCTGCTCCTTAGCCTCTGATCGGGACATATAAGCGAATGGAAAAGGAAACAGCTCAATAGAAAGATTGAAGTCTTGTATCCCACCATTAACATCACCCATCAGAACTTTGATCTTGCCGCGTTCATAAACATTATGAGCATCCTCAGGCATCAATTCAGATAAACGATCACGATCAAGGATTACCGCCTGTCCATAAACCTCTGCCCTGTGTTTTGGATAGCCACCCAAGTACTTAGTATTCTCTAGAGCTACTGTGTGCAAAAAACTGCTGGTTGCGATTCGTGACTCCAAGAGATCTAGATTCTCAGGCTCCAGGGTCAAAGCGATTGAAAGATCTTCTAATTCACGATCATATTGATTTATTATATTATAAATTTCAGCTCGTTCGACATACCCCTCCGAACGCTTAGGATCGATCTTAATTAAAGTTGTGAGGAAATCAATTAAGTCTTGTGGGCTTCCCGAATATTTAATTTTAATTTCAGGAAGCTCAGCAAGTTTTTTATCATATAACGACTCATGTCTCTCCAACTCTGCCGCAAAGAGGGGCAAACCTGATGGTTCCGCAAAAAGAGAGGGAAAACCAAAAAGTAGAAGATAAATACCAAGACATCGCAGGATAAAAAACATTTCTCTAAAAATAACGTGTGCTATCCCAAGCTACACCATAAGTGCCACAGAATATCATTTATATCACCTGCCGAAACAGACTCCTCTCCAAAGGAAAAACTCTCTCAATATGTTGTCGACAACATATGGGGTTTTTAAGTCAGAGATATGAACTCCCCAGCCACACCATATTTACCATTTCACGAATCGCCTTGGATTTTGCGGAAGGTTGCACCACGCCGAAAGAAATCGGCGCGGGCAGAAATTGAATCAATCAACTCCTAATAAACGAACTCAGGCAGAACCAGCAACGGGGTAGTTCAGTCCGGTAGCTCGTCGGGCTCATAACCCTAAAGGCAAGGGTTCGAATCCAACCCTCTCCGTTTATGCCGAGGGTGCAGCACCGAAAAAATTAACCTGGAGCAGGGCTATCGAGGGTTCGAACCTGACCCCCTGCATGCCATGCAGGTGCTCTACCGGCTGAGCTGTGGCTGGCCTGGTAGCGACCACTTTGGGGTAGTGGGGGTCGTGGAAAGACCAGCCTTTGAAAGGGGTTTAGGTCTCTGTGACCAACATCACAGGCACCTTTGACGCAGGTCATCAACTGGATCGGTGATTACGGAGATGGTGTGTGCATCGGCGGGGGAGACCCCAAAGACACAAACCACACACCACTAAGAACAATGTTCAAAATCACTAAGGCAACAAATAAATCACCCAACATTTTCGAAACACTGAAGGATCTAGGCCTCACATTTCAAGACAAAAATAGCCTTGATTACTTAAATCAAGTCTCACAGCAGGGGCTGTTCGACCTGGAGCCTCTACAGGCGCCCAAGATACAACGATTCTATACTGAGGCTGATGCTAAATTTGAAGGATGTGAAGTAGCGTGGGACGGTGAAATTGATGTCCGCGAGTCCATCGAAGGCACGGGCTTAAGTGAGACTTTTGTCATCAATCAAAGAAGGGGATTTCGAGGACACGTCAGGGCAAACTATATAACCAGGATTGATGCAGCTGGCGGCAATGATGTGATCATTGGCAATCATTCGGGGCTTACTCCTAGGAATGCCGTCATCGTGCATGGCGGAGAAGGAATTGATCAATTTGCGAGCACGCAGCGAACTGGATCAATGTTCCAGATTATGGATATGGAGGCTGGCGAAACTTTCACCACTCACGCAGATTACGACGAACTAGAGCTTTTTCGAGAGCTCCCACATAACGGTCAAAGGCTTTATCACATCAGCTCATCCGAAAGTCCCTACAGGCATGTAATGTATATCGATGCTGACAGTACTATCTTCCAAGCCCTCGATAGCGACGGCAACAATGTCTACATTTGTGTCCCTGAAGCATAAGCATTACTAGCAGAAAGAGTCCATCTCTGGTTTGCCGGGGAGCCTGAAGTTCAACTAGAGAACTGCAAGCCATACAAAACCCTTTAAGGGAAAAGCAGGGCAGGTCGTGTGGTTCCTGATCAATCCCCCGACAAAACCTCACACAATTAACCCCGTCAGCAATGGCGGGGTTCTAAGGTTTTTGATTGTCACTAATTATCTGAGGCTATGATTGTCCCATTGCTTTAGCTTTCACTTCCTTCCTAACCGCAGACAAAATTGGATGTGTTTGATCGACTGCTACTACTGAGGTCTGAGGTAATTCTTGTAAAGGAGTAGCTGATGCAACTTGCTGTGATTGTTGCTGTCGCTGCTGACCTAGAAGCTTCTGTTTGATTTCAGAATGGACTGTGGCTAAAGGGTCAGATTGTTGCCGTTGTGGGACATGCCGTGATTGGAGTTCTTTCATAGGTCACTGACAAGTGCAGCTTTACTTGTTTTGTAGTTAATCATTTGTCGTTATAATGTGATTAGAAGTTAGGTTTTGCTGGTCTGCTTACGCCATTTGGATGGATTACCTTATTTTCAATTAGCAGCTTACGTATAAACCCTGAACAATCGAGCCCTTCATTGTATGCAGCTAACTTTAATGCAGCCTTATCTGCTGCTGTTGCACGCATGATGATCGTCTTGTCCATATTTTCAGCGCGTGAGTTTGTTCGTGACATAATTGTTGTTGTTGATAGTTTGTGTAGTGATTAAGTTAAACGTGTTGTCCCCTTATTAATACGTGCCGTGCAATCGTTCACCCCCATCAGAAGTCAATGGTTGCAGGGAGTTCGGAGAATATGGAGACCAACAGCTAGCCTCCAAATAGTTCAATTCAAATCAAGTAGCAAGTTAAAATATTGAAGTAAGGTCATCTTCGTAGCGACAATCATCACAACAATCAAACTCAATATCTTCTTCTTTGGCAATCATGTGTTCAAGCAGCATAATCTGCCCCTCGACTTGATGCATCGCAATGTTGTTTTTGCGTTGAAATTCTTTGAGGTCATTAAGCTGCTTTGTTGATGATTTCAATTGCTCTTTTAAGCTAGTCATGATGTAATTCGGTGGTAATTAAGTTTTCACAAGTAAAGTATTGGACTTACAGACCATCTCCCGACGGAATGCCAATGCCTGAATAGTGATGATGATTTAGATGCCGTGAGCTATGCATCCGTCTGGATGGTGCTCTTTTTCTGTATAGGGTGGCTATTATCCCTGAAGGCTGTTTCTCCCTGTATAGGTGTGGGATGACAGTTTTTGCACAACGATTGATACTGTATTTGTAGTGCAGTCTTGTGCTTTATGAAGGTACTTCAATGGCTTCTTCCTGCTCCAGCTTTGGCTGGACTGGCCATTTCTCTTTTGCCTCCTGTTCAAGCGGGTTGTGGTCCCGCAGAAGGACTCATGCAAATCTGCTATAAGGGCAGATGTGAGGTACAGAAGCTTGCAAGGCAATGCTCAAGTGTAGTGGCGGGCAACCACTTCGAATCTGAGCTTGGTTGGCAATATGGCTACTCGGAATATATCGGTGGATATGCGACTCAGATGGTCGTGAGATTCACTCCCCACAACAAGGTTCTGTACCAAGGTGATCCAGACGGGTCTCCCTACAAGTTCGATATCTGTGGTGGGCGGTTCACAGGTGGTCCCTGCTCAGAAAAATCATGGGCGAAGTGAAAGCGCGTCAATGAGCTTCTCCCCTGTATCGGCGTGTGATTAGCAGCTAAAACCTGTTGCTGCATCTGTTGTTTAGGGATTAGTGATAGACGATTAGGTCAGAACCCAAGGTGCCTCAACTTGTACTTAGCCGCTATCTCTTTCATCCGTTCTGCGTAGTCCTTATTGCGTTGCTTACCGGCTTCACTAAGGAACTTGTAGGAACGAATCAGCCTGTCGAGGATCCTTGCCTTTGACTGGCCAATCGTATCTGCGTGTACCTCTAGCTTCCTCCAAGCCGTAGAGCCTATCCAAAGATTGAGCTGATGCTTACCTGTTGAACCTTTCCGGCTTCGTGTCAGTGGTTCATTGGGTTCGATCCAGAAGTAGCGGTTGGTTGTGTTGACCTCTGATGTATGTGAGACGTAGCTAGGCAACCCGTTGATCAGCATCCGTTCAATCAGTGCCGACTGTGTGATCCCTTCATGTGCAGCCCTAGCTTTTAACTTCTCGTAAGCGTCTGATCCAATCTTCGCTGATAGCTTCTTTTGAGTTGCATGGACTGACGGCTTACCGTCTGCCGTCTTGGCTTTCTTGAAGTCTTGGCGTGATTCTTTTAGCTTTTTCCTTGTGTACCTTTGGTCTTTTGTCAGTGTCATTTAGTTGATCGTTTGTTCTTTGTTTTTTCAGGTCGGGTTCTTTACCTCTATACTAATATTATAAGACGCTTTGTAGTGATATGTCAATACTTAGTTAATACATAGCATTAGCAGATGCAGCCTTATTGAGAACTAGATATGGTGTATGAGACGTTGAATGAGACAAGCTATTCGCAAGCCAACACTCATTCATTAACGATACCTACCAAACACACCTCCGCTTTAGCTGGCGCCAGCTACGGTGGTTTGTCAACGGTATCTATTCATGAGATGTTGTTTGCTCACTAGGTTTAGTTGGTTTTTATTATGATGTTATTGATGACATAGATGGTTATGTTATCAAGATGTCTAGATGGTAGTTATGTCAAGGGTTACAGTTGGTTTAGCACCAGCTTTAACAGCTACGATTAGCTCCACTACGTTCCGCTAATCTCCGCTAGTTAATCAATAACCTTTACTGGTTTGTCTTTTGGGCTGTTTGCCCCACCCTTCCTTTAATGGTTTCCCTCCCCAATCCTTATTTGTGGGGGCTGTAAGAGATTTTACCCCTGATTTATCTGTTGATTGTGAACAATGGGGTGGTTGGTAGAACCATACACTTCATCTAAGGTGCCTTGAAGCTTCTCTAGCAGCTTCAATATGCGGTTAGATGGTATGACATAGGGAGCCTATTTAAACGGCCTTTGAGGCGATTCTGAGAGGACTTGCATTCTTAACCATCAACTTAGACTAATTCACCTAGCAATGCAAGCTGTTGCGCATGCATATAAATATAGGTGTAGTGCTTGATAGCCAATGACACCATATGTAGAGATTGAGACAAGAATGATACGTAGATAAGACTGCTTGTTGAGAATAAATCAAGACACCTATTCTCAAAAAGGAACTACATACGCACTGTCAGTTTAGCCCGGAATAGTCATAACGAAACTCATTCCCAAGATTTTTCTTACCTCTGTTGCTTGGTTAATAAGCTTCTTTGCTTCTTTTCTACTGGTTGTTGCTTCAGCCTGTTTCATTAGCGTGATGTATTTCGTTGTTAGTCTGCGACGCTGAGGTAGTGACGCCTCCATTTCTCATCAAGGCAGCCAGGCTAGGGCTCGTGTTCGTAAGGTTCACATCCAGTCTCCAGCCAATGCTGAATGCCAGAAGTTAAGAGCAAACGCCCGTGATCTGACAGGTTTGGGTTGAGGACTTTGGTTTGTGGTGCAGAAGTCATTCGTTGATATGAATGAAGTACACCTGCGTTTAAACCCGCTGATAAGCGGGTAGTTGATTAGATCTTTTTGGGCTTGATCAATCCTTCAATGGGTATGTCAATTACTTTGCATTTACCCTCTGCAAAACTTGATTCCATATACCACCAGTCTGGTGTCTTCGTCCCATCCTTATATTGAGTAACAGACCATAAGTACTCGTGTGTTATCTCGAGTGTCTCACGATTGAGCACAACGAAGTTCTTCTCAGGTAGATCCTTGTTCTTCACAGGTAGATCCTCGCCTGGTTCATCAAACTTGAAAGGCCATTCAATGAAGTCAGGTTCAAAAAAGCTATAAGGCAGTGTGTGAAAGCTTTCGATATCGTCATTCAGCCAACGCATTACCTGCTGAGTTTCAAAGTTCAGTAGTAAATTGAACTCCTCTTCGATTTGATATGTTCCTCCTTTCTCTTCACCTGTAATCGTTGAGTAAGACGTAGTAGAGCCCTCAGTCGCACATTTCAAAGCGACAATGCGGGTTTCTGCCTGAGCGCAAGTTCCGATCTGCAGGAGGGTCAGGATGATGAGAATTTTTCGCATTGTGCTTCATTTCATTGTTGATCACTTTAGGGCATTAATGCTGAACCCAGCTGTAGGCGGGTAGTTGTTTAGATCTTTTTGGGCTTGATCAATCCTTTGGGTATGTCAATTATTTTGCACTGCTCATAGTTTTTGATTTGTTTTCTTAAAGTGTCGGTCGTTACTTTGAAGTAACTTGCAATGATGGAATAGCTAATACCTGAATCATGCATTGAAATGCACAGCGCTAGTTCATTTTTTTTAAGACGCATAGTGTTCACAATAAATGTACTTTAAGAGAGTTATTTATTTATACTCAAAAACGCACCAAATGATTCAGTGCTTTCAACTTAGCTTCAAGACTTACACTTCCATAGACACCAGTCGAGTTTTGAGGTGTATGCCCCAGGATGCTACCAATTACGCGCTCATTTACCTCAGCATCACGTAAGACAGTAGCTACATTATCTCTACAGGCTTTAGGACTAATGCCTAACTTCCACTGCCAAGACAACTTATGACCCCATCTTTGTTTGCTGCTATCAAACATCTCTATGAATAGATGACCTTTCTTTTCAGGTAGGTCAGCAAGTTTCTCTGCCAAGGTTTTAACAATTGGTAATTCTCGTTGCCTGTAATTGTTCTTGATTGGCCGTAGTGTATTAGGTCTGATGTAGATAACACCATTCTTCAGGTCAATGTCTTCACGCATTAACCCTGCAGCTTCAGATACATGAGTACCTGTGTATCGCATAATCCAATACAAGACCTGTTCATCAGGTGACAGTTTCAGTACCTCAATATCAACAGCATCTAAGGAAGTTGCTTTCTTTTGTTTTGGTTGACTCTTTATGTACTTGAGTTTAATACAGTCAAACGGGTTAGATTCAATCCATCCTTCTTCACGTGCTACCTCAATCATCGCACGCATTGTATTAATCCTTGTTTTAGTTGTTGAGCCAGAAACAGTATCAAGTAAATGATCACGATATTTTCTTGTATGTTCTTCTGTTAATTCAGTTACGTCATTCACCTTGATTACCTTGGTGAAGGTAGAAACTGTAGTATTCCAGTTGTTGATTGTAGATGGCGCTGGTTGTTTAAGACGAACAGCAAGTTTAATCAACTCATTGAATGTCTTACTACCTTCACCAGACTGCACTTGTATCAGCCTGTGAGCGTCCTCTGCTGAATGCCTAGGCCATATGTCCTGAGGCATCAGTTGCTGCTCTTGTAGGTCCTCTTGCAGTCCTCTGATGACGTTGTTATCAAGTGACTGAATTAGTTCAGGTGTTATCTCTCCTCGATGTTCAGCGATAATTTCAACTGTTCTAGCTAGTGACACAACAGTTGTACGCCTTGCTTCTGCAAGCGTGTCGCCTGCCTTCCATCTCCACATCTGCTTGCCAATGGATTTGGCTAAGTCACGTGGAACTCTTCTCTGGAAGTACCAGCCTGAACGACCAGGGACTCTGACTAGGTAAGGCGTGGTTGTACTCACGTTGGTAGTCACACATTAGCACTGCCCTTGCAGGATGCATTGGTATGACTGGCTTTTAAATGATTTCCATGGCGATTGCGGTGAGGAGCAAACCCATCACCTTGGTCAAAACCTGCTGCGCTGATGTGCTGATACCGCTCGCCAATCGGTCGCCCGCCGCAAAGATCAGATACACCGCCAACGAAAGCCCCAGCACCACCGCGCTAATTCCAAGGCGACCCATCAGGGTGGACATTTCTGGATCCGCGATCACCACCGTGGGGGTGCCCGGCCCCGCCAGCAAAGGGATGCCAAGTGGAACCACACCCTTGAAAGCAGAATCCTGATCGCGGCTGACGGACTCGGGGGCATGGTGCTCCGGCGGGCTCTGGGAGCGCAGCATGGAAAGACCAATCGACACCACGATCACCCCTCCTGCGATCCGAAACGCACCGCGGCTGATGCCGAAGAATTCGAGCAAGCCATTGCCGATCCAGGTGGAGAGCAGCAGAGCCACACAAAAGATAAGGGCAGCGCTGCGGGCGATCGCAAGATCCTTGCAGCGATTGCCGTTGGTGAACGAAAGAACGATCGGCAGGTTGCCAATCGGATTCGAGATTGTGAACACCCCGACGGCTGCGTGCAAAAGGGACATCGGTGCCAAGGATTCACGGCTGCTTCAGAGCCAGCTCGGGACACTGCTGCAGGTTGAAGTCGCAGGCTGCGATCGCCGGTTTCTGCCAGCTCAGCGGAATTTCGAGCAGATCCCTGCTACCGGTGATTCCCTGCGCAAGAAAAAGAAACGCTGCCAGCACGGAGGCGGTGATGTGCAAGCGACGCCAGCGCAGATCCCGAAGAATCTCCTGCCGCGCCGCGAGTGACAGGAGCATCAACAGCGTGACTGCCACCCCTCCCCAGTAATGGTCCTGCCGCCAGACCTCCTGCTGAGCACCGAGGCCGAGCACCCCTCCTCCGGTGATCCCAGCAAAAGCCAAACGCAGGCGCTGATCCCTGCAACGCCAAAGCGCGACGAGGCTCACAACAGTTCCGAGCAACACCAGGGAGAGCAGAGCCGCCCGAGCAACACCACCCTCGAACTGACCGATGGAGGCCTTAGTGGCAATCACCACACTGAGCGCTAGCAGCACGATCAACACAACACCACCCGCCAACCAGCGAGCGAGTTCGCTGTGGTCGCGGCCCACCACAGGCGGGTGCTTCACCTTGAAAACCCGACGCTGACGGGTCTGCCAGGCCAGGCGGACCACCATGCCGAGCAGGGGATAGATCAGCACGACAGCTAGAGCCGGATGCAAGATCCAGAACCAATCCAGACTGGTCATGGACTCTGCGTTGACGACCAGGCTCAGCCTGGCGCGCCCTGCGATGACTGATCGACTCCAGCGGAATCTCACAAGATTCCTCGTCTTCACCCTTCTCGTCCAACCAGGGCAGGCACTGGCGCAACGCGCCGAGCCGCCTCTTCCTGATCCCACAGGCAACTTCAACAGCAGTCAAACAAGGGGTAACCGTGGGCTGTACGAAGTTCGCCACTGGCTGGTGGTGGATCCAGACAGGAACGGAACCAACTGCCGAAATCCCCGCAATGGGATGGGATCAATCTCCAAGCTGTATTACGGCGATCTTCTGGAAACTGACACGCCAGCCCAGGGAGGTCTGCAACAAGCAGTGGAACGCCATAACGGCAGACCATGGCTGCGCATCCGGCTCCCGAACTGGCGGATTGCATCCGCAAGAACAGAACGTAGGGCTGGGTTCACCACCTGCGTGGTCCGTGCCAATTCGCGATTCATTGCTCCTGTCAATGGCTCAGACCTTCTTGAAATGACCAACAACAGCCGGTGATCATGACCCGACCATAGAAATTCACGGACGATTGGGATCATTCAATGATAAACACAAAAACATAATTAAAAGGAAGTAGCAGAGGAAAAGTAAAGCTCAATTCAAGTTCAAGCAATTGCGCTTCTAGCGGAATGATTTTAACCGGTCTTCCAAAATCAAGCGATGAGACATAAAATATACTAAACCTCAAAAGCAGCAACATTCCACCAACCCAGAAGAGAAACCAACGGGACGCGAATATTCACAAGACCAAACATTGGCCAAAAAAGAAATCAACGGGTTCAGCGCCATTCTTCGCTACTTTTTTGACAAAGGAAGCTTAGAGATCAACCGGTCTAAAATTCACAAAATCAAATTCAAAAGCTGATTCGCTACAAAATCGATGACATCGGTGGAACAATTTTTAAAATCGCTCAATGCAATGCTTCGACTGAGAAAGAGGAATCAGTGACTAGCTGATTCCTCCATTCACCCAATGTGTACCCAGACATCACGCTGGATAATCAGATGGACAATGCAAAAACCATCTGACATCGTCAGTGTGAATCATTCCAACCAACAACACATCCCCCAAATGGGGGATAGAGGAAAAGAACCTGCGAAACAAGACGCGGATGACACATCAACAAAGAATCGATCACAAGAAGAAATCATTTCCGAGGCAACGACGCTTCCCAGTCTTTAACATCCGCACAGCTGTATTTTGTTCGGACCATTGAAAGAGCTTGATGCGCACCACGTTGATCCTCAAGCATCACACCTTGCCAAATTCCTTTCAAAGATTGGCTAAATACCGCATTGTTCATAACGCCATCACGCCATCACGATGCAGACTTCAGAGAGTATTAAGTCCAAATCTGATCGCCATGCAAATGCAGATCTCCTGATTCTGATCGCAAACAACCTCAGCCTGAGAATCATAGTCAACAGTAAAACTTGGCGAGCCTACCAGCAGCAGAGACGCAAGAAAAATAAGAATTTTCGCTGAACAATCTCAACGACAATAATCATACTGACGCAAATTTCGCCAACCATCCATATCACTCTGACATGAGAAAGACAAGCACCATTATCCTTAAAAAATGCGGATACCATCAATGTACGGCTCTTGTAAAAACAAGCTGTTTTTGAATCCTTAATAGATTCGTTCAACCTCTCTAGCCTTCAAACTTCTAGGGAGTCTTAAAAAAGATGTTCAACAACACCCAACGTTCTGCTCAATGATGATGGCCAGTAGCGAACCAAAGACTCCTCAACAGCCCTTGGCGGATTCATCAAAATGGCGTGCTGCAAATCAAGCAGGATTGATTCTGTTACATCTGAAATGGTCAACCAAAATGTGGTAGCCGCAGGGAAAACTTCAATAGGACATGAAAGGGCACGAATAACATCAATCTGCCCCATCAAATCAAGGAAATCACGGCACAGCTGCGCCAGGCTGGGGCCTCACCCTTCACCGGCGGTCTGCCCTGCCTAAAAAGCAAAGCCAATGACGTTGAACCAACGCATGAGCCGCGATCAAGCCACTGAGATCAGGTTGCAGTGTCCTGCGCTGGCCAACAAGACCTACTTCAATTACGGCGGCCAAGGGCCACTGCCGACGCCTTCCCTTGAAGCGATCACTAACAGCTGGAAGCGCATCCAGGAGCTGGGTCCGTTCACAGCAGAGATCTGGCCCTTCATTGCCGCTGAAGTGAACAGCACCCGGCGGCGCCTGGCGATGGAATGCGGCATCCCTCCCCATCGACTAGCCCTGACAGAGAACGTCACCAGTGGGTGCGTTCTCCCCTTGTGGGGACTGCCGTTTCGCAGCGGAGATCGTCTGCTGATCAGCGATTGTGAACATCCCGGTGTGGTGGCCGCTTGCGTCGAGCTGGCCCGACGTCATGACCTCGGCCTTGACAGCCTGCCGGTAAAGCAGCTTCGCGCCGATCAGCAACAGACGGACCAAGGCGTTCTCGATGCTCTCGAGCAGTGCCTCAGGCCACGGACCCAACTGGTGGTGCTGTCCCATCTGCTCTGGAACACCGGCCAAATCATGCCGGTTGCAGCTGTTGCCCAACGCCTCAAACAGCACACACAACAACCCTTTCTGCTGGTGGATGCTGCCCAAAGTTTCGGGCAGATCCCTGTCGACGAGGCTGCAACTGCCTCTGACATTTACGGATTTACCGGTCACAAGTGGGCTTGTGGACCGGAGGGGTTGGGGGGTGTGGCGCTCTCAGAGCGTGTGCTCGCTGAGGCATCTCCAACCCTGATTGGCTGGCGCAGCCTCCAGGATGAGCGCTTTGCAGATCTCACGCCCGAGGACCCGTTTCACCACGACAGCCGCCGTTTTGAAGTTGCAACCAGCTGCGTGCCGTTAATGGCGGGCTTACGACGCTCCATGGAGCTGCTGGCGGAGATTGGATCGGCCGCTGAACGCCTTGAATCGATCCGCCACCTGAGTGGGCGACTCTGGCAGCAGCTCAACAACAAAGGCAGCAGCTTGCCCCTGCTCACCGTGCCGCCCCCGGCTGGCCTAGTGAGCTTTCAGCTGCCGTCTGGACCGGAGCCATCAGACCTGGTGAAACAACTGGGAAACCAGGGCCTTTGGATTCGCGATCTTGCCGACCCGCCCTGCCTACGGGCCTGCACCCATGTGCTGAGCCAGGACGCTGAATTGGATGCCCTAGTGCAAGCACTCGAGGGAATCAGTCCGTAATTCAATCCGGGCCATGACGATGCGCGATTGATCTTGAAAGGATGAAGCGCCTGCTGGGGCGTGTTCAATTCGGGGCGTCGGGGCTCGGGCTCGATTCCTCCCCCGCTGGTGGCGGTGCGAGAAAGGGCTGATTCGCATTGAAATTTGTGCCTGGGTAGAGCGTTGTGGAGGGGAAGGCGAAATCAGCACCGGCCTCCTTAACGATTGCAGCAATCTGCAGAAAAACATCCTGCTGAACGTCCAACCACTCCGACCAAACCGTCGTTTTTGTGAAGGTGTAAACCAACAGATTGATCGATGAACTGTCCCATTGATTGAAGTTGACCAGCATGGTTTGCCTCTGATCAATCGCCGCATGGCTTTTCAACATTGCCTTGACCTTTGATGTCACCTCTGCAATCCGATCAAGATCCTCATATCGCAGACCGAGCTCTACTTTGATCCGCCGGTTATACATCCGGCCAGGATTCTCAATCGGCGTGGTAGCAAACAGTGAATTCGGGATAAACAGTGGCCGGCGATCAAAGGTGCGAATCCGGGTGTGATACCAACCAATCCGCTCCACTGTTCCTTCAAACGTGGACACCTGGATCCAATCACCGACACCGAAGGGACGGTTGAAAAACAACATCAAACCAGACAAAAAGTTCTGAGAGATCTGTTGCGTACCGAAGCCGATCCCAATTCCCGCACCCCCAAGCACTGCACCAACAGCCGTTGCAGAGACCCCAATCGCAATCATAATTGCGGCAAACGTGATCAGAGAAACAACAATCACATACAAGCGATCAAGCAGAGCGATCATCATCGATCGATCACGATCATCATCAATTTCCTTCTGCAACCAATGATCAAAACTGCTCGAATGGAGAATCTTCAATCCAGCAATACTTACGGCCCTGCCAATCACAAACAGCACCAACGATGCCATGGCTTTTGTAACTTCAACATCCGTCAGGATCACCATCTTGTTGGCCAGTAACCCGAACAACCAACCGGCATAAAGAGCAACCCCAAATCCGAACACAAGCGGACGCCGCAGGGCACGGATCAAAAGCACCACCGAAGGATTGGGAATTCGGTCCGCCAGCTTCAGGACGAACCAGAACAACATCAGCAGGAGAGTGCCGGCGAGCAATCCCTCGGGAGTTTGAAAAAAGTGGGCATCGCTGACCAGAGCTGCCCGATTCAGCCCGTCCATTCAGAAACCTTTGCCGGTAGCAACGATTCTCACGCAGACAGCCGCAAGCGCAGCGCCTTCTCCGCCTCCTCCCGGTCGTCGAAGTGAATCTTCTCCGTGCCGAGAATCTGGTAATCCTCATGGCCCTTGCCGGCCACCAGCACCAGATCTGCCGGAGAGGCTGCGGCGATTGCGGTTGCGATCGCTGAAGCGCGATCCCCTTCCACCAACAGGTCGATGCCCTGGGGGATCCCGCTCACCACATCGTTCAGGATCTGCTCGGGGTCCTCTGTGCGCGGGTTATCCGAGGTCACCACCACACGATCCGCCAGGCGAGCTGCAATCTCCGCCATCTGAGGGCGCTTGCCCCGATCGCGATCACCTCCGCAACCGAACACACAGATCAGCCGCGCCCCAGTGAAGGGACGGGCCGCCGCCAAAGCACTCTCCAGGCCATCGGGGGTGTGGGCGTAATCCACCAGCACCGTGGGGAGACCACTTAAATCAGCACCCTCCAGTGCCACCCGCTCCATTCGCCCGGGCACTCCCCGGAAGCTCGTGATGGAGTTCAACAGCCTGGGAAGGGGTAACCCCTGCTGTTGCAGGACACCCACCGCCTGCAGCAGGTTCATCAGGTTGAACCGTCCCAGCAGCGGGGACTGAAACGCTCCCTCACCCAATGGCGTGCGAAGCCTGCCTTGCACACCGCTGCCGGTCATCTCAAGATCGGTCATCACAAGATCAGCCGTTGGATCCGTGAGCGAACTGCGCCAACAGCGATCGCCAAGCCGCTGGGCCAGTTGCCCACCCCAGGGGTCATCCCCGTTGATCACTGCCGAGGCCCGATCAGTAGGAAGCAACGGTTCAGCGAACAAGGCCGCCTTGGCCTCGAAATAGGCCTCCATCGACAGGTGATAGTCGAGATGGTCCTGCGTGAGGTTGGTGAACACGGCCCCGGAGAAACAGCAGCCAGCCACCCGCTGCTGAGCCAGAGCATGGGAACTAACCTCCATTGCCGCCAGTTGACTGCCCGCGGCGACGGCTTGCGCCAGTTGAGCCTGCAAACGATCGGCGAAGGCGGTGGTGTGGGTCGCCGTAATGCTGCACCCAGGCCAACGGTTCACCAGGGTGCCGAACAACGCTGTCGGCACGCCAGCTCCAGCGGAGAGATGTTCGATGAGATGGGTGGTGGTGGTCTTTCCGTTGGTGCCGGTCACCCCGATCAGGGCCATACGGCGACTGGGGTGGTCCCAAAAAGCCGACGACAATGCTCCGACGTGGCCTGCAACCGGTTCCGGCACCACCAACACAGGATCCCCACCGGCTGGGGTCTGAGCCATGGCGGCTGAGGGACCTATCACTGCCGCTGCTGCACCCGACTCCAGGGCCTGCCGCCAAAACGAACCACCATCAACCCGCTCACCCGGCAACCCGAGAAACAGGCAGCCCGGTCCAACGGAGCGGGAATCACTGGAGATCATCGTCACGTCCGGATTGATCAGGCCCGCTGGGATCTCAAGACCGGCATCACGGAGCAGTGCATGGAGCGTCTGACCCATCCGTCCCCCTTGGAAGAGCTCAGTGAATGGGTTCTTTCTAAGGCGATCAACGAAAGAAGAACAGCCAAAGGTGGACGGACATCTCAAACATGGCTGTTGAACCAACAGGCCTCAGCTCGGACCAAGCCAAAAGCTGTTCAGCCCCCGCTAACCACAAGACAGTTCAGCAACCATCGCTGCAACTGATCACCACTGAGGCGTGGGGACACCCGCGGAAGGACACGGTCAGCGACGGCCAACACAGGAACCTCCAAGTCGTAGCGGGCGCGGACCGCCTCGGCGGTGGTGGGAGCATCGATATCGACAATTTTCAGATGGAGATCCATCTTGGTGAGGTCAAGCATCCGCAGGCGTTGCTCAAGCCCCTCGCAAAGGCAGCAGCCCTGACGGCTGTAAAGACGGAGCTCAGCCATCAGTCCGGCACCGGGTCACAACCACAGGGAGTAAAGGGATGGCATCGCAGCAGTCGCTTGATGGTGAGCCAGCCTCCCCGCCAGGGGCCGTGACGCTGAATGGCCTCAAGGCCATAGGCGCTGCAGGTTGGAGTGAACCGGCATCGCGGACCGATCATCGGTGAGATGAAGCGGCGGTAGAAATTAATCACCATCAGCATCAACCAGGCAACGCTCCGGCTAGCAGCGCTAAACAGGGGATGAAGAAAGCCGCCAGATAGAGTGGTTGATTCGTGCATCAGTGGGGGGGAGGGCCCATCACGGTTCCCAGCTTGACTCCATCTGTGCACGAATGGTCCCACCACACCTGAATTCATGTCTCGATACCGCGGCCCTCGCCTGAGGATCACGCGGCGCTTGGGAGACCTTCCCGGTCTCACCCGGAAGTCCGCAAAGCGGTCCTATCCACCCGGTCAGCACGGCCAAGCCCGTCGCAAGCGCTCTGAATACGCAATCCGTTTGGAAGAAAAACAGAAACTCCGCTTCAACTACGGGGTCTCTGAGCGCCAGTTGGTGCGCTATGTGAAGAAAGCCCGTGCCCAGGACGGTTCCACAGGAACCAACCTGCTCAAGCTTCTAGAAAACAGATTGGACAACGTCTGTTTCCGAATGGGCTTCGGCCCCACCGTCCCCGGTGCCCGCCAGCTGGTGAACCACGGCCACGTGACCGTGAACGGCCGTGTGACCGATATCTCCAGTTACCAGTGCAAGGTGGGCGATGTGATCGCGATCCGCGAACGCAAGGGCAGCAAGAAACTCGCCGAAGGCAATCTCGAATTCCCTGGACTGGCCAACATCCCCCCCCATCTTGAGCTGGATAAAACCAAGCTCACCGCGAAGGTCACCGGACGCTGCGAGCGTGAGTGGGTGGCCCTCGAAATTAACGAACTGCTGGTGGTTGAGTATTACTCCAGAAAGGTCTGATCCACTTCAGTCCATCACTGTTCCACAATGCGCAACCCTGGGTTCAGGGTTGCTTTTTTTTTGACTGAGTCCCAAGCACTGCAGAGCCTCACCCCCCAGGCATGGATTGGGCTGGTGCATCCCGTTCTGATGATTCTGTTCGTGTATCCCGTGGTGGGTGCCACAATCCGGCTGGGGATCTTGGCGCGGGAGCGGCGGCTGAAGATCAATCCAATTGCCGCCTCCGTGCCGGTGGAACATGCTCAGCACGGTGCCTGGGTCTCAGGAGGTGTTCTTGTGGCTGTGCTGATCGCGCTAAGCCACAGCTTGGTCAGCACCGCACCGGGGCTGCTGGTGATGGTGTCGGTTGCCGTACTGGGGAGCTACCGCTGGTTGCTCCAAAGCAGATCGATCTGGCAACGGTTGCTGTGGGCCGCTGCCTCGTGGAGTGGACTGTTGCTCTTGGGACTGCAACCGGGAGTGGAGCGTCTCAGTGATCAGCCCTGGACCCCATTGTTCTGGCAATCGCACTTTTGGATGGGGCTGCTGCTCAGTGGACTGTTGCTGAGTTCAACAGCGCTGCAGCCACTGATTGGCAAGGAACATGCCATCCGTCGATTGCACATTGGAACCAATCTGGTGGTAGCCCTGCTCTTGGCGATGCAAGCGATTTCAGGAACACGAAACCTGATGCTGGACGACATGTTCGGCACTTAAGCCAGAGACGAAATCGAGGATCCAAGGGAGAACAGAACACCCAATCCGGGCAAAAGACCAGAAAAGGAACAGACGATCTCAAAGCCAACGATGAATGGATACCGGAAGATCGAAGGGCCGACACGACGATCTGATCAAACAATTCAACGGATAAAAATGCCTGGCACAACATCAAAAAGAAAGACGTTGTGCCGCAATCGATCAGGAAATGGCCAAAAAATAGAATTCGAAATTGCAAAACCAAGAATCAGATTAGCAAAAAGCTCAAAAGACATATCTGGCCAAAATATTAAAAAACAAAAACGATGCCACGAACGAAGCTTATTAGACAATATCAGACTGATTAAGTATAAAATCGTCAATGCTAATTTTCTTTGAGTTCAAGCCATTAATTTTCATGGTTCCGAGATCCTCAAGATCAATCACAAGACCATTTCTTACTCTTTCAACCGAAAAGTCGATATCGCTAGAGACAATCAAACGATCACCTTCAGAGGGATTGAAGCGCCTGAGCTTGTCCTTCCCAGCAGAAACAATCACATGGTCGATGACTCCATCTTTTCCAACATAGCGATCATTCCCTGATGAACCTAAAACCCTTCTAGACGCAAGGGTAAGGCGATCACCGAAATATTGATCGAAATCACTGTAGGCCTGTTTAACACCGAAGGTTTGTGGTGAATTGGAACCAATCGATACAGCAGGCAACACCTCTACATGACCCAAAGGGTAATTCTGAGTACCAACAATGTAATTCAACCGCAAATTCGGACTTAACGTCAAACCATCAAAGGACAAACGAGGCGAAAGCTTCATCGAGTCAAGCTGATCAAGATAAACCCGGTTGCCACCAGCATTATCCAATTGCACAGTAAGGTCGGCCGAAAGCTTTGTATCTAAACTTGCGCCCAAAGCGTATCCAGGAGTTCCCCCACAATATTTGATGACATTTTTTTGAACCCAATTATCGCAAGCAGATCGAACCGGACCTTCGGGAACAAGTTCAAGACCGGCTGATAAATTGAATTCAGGACGAATCGAAGCAGATGTATTGTCAAGGTCTAAGTAGACATTCTGGGAGAAAAGATCAGCGACAACACTGGGCACTTGATCCGCTGTCATTAATTCGAAAATATCAGAACCAGAAATCTGCATTCCAGCCTGAGTCTTTAAATCAAAGCCAATTCCAGCACCTAGCTTGAGAGACAATGGATTTGGCAGCAAATTAGGTGTATCAAAACTAAGATTATCGATATTTAAACCCATGCCAAACTTAAAAATATCAATCGGCTGATCAGGTTGCGTAAAAAATGTTTTAAGCATCGATT
The DNA here is from genome assembly GCA_003211515.1 of Synechococcus sp. AG-670-F04. Classification (GTDB taxonomy): domain Bacteria; phylum Cyanobacteriota; class Cyanobacteriia; order PCC-6307; family Cyanobiaceae; genus Parasynechococcus. Next base: position 47,843 of record QCSN01000007.1, on the reverse strand, counting down.
TGACAGAATCAGACGACGCAAAAGCAGGATATTCAAGATATGTACCAAAACGTTTCTCCATGACCGGTAGCGACAAACCTAAATCGGTCGATTTCAGCGCAGGATGCGCAGCTGGCTGAATAGCTCCGACCGTCTGCCGAAGCGACTGACTGGCCTGATGAACACCAACAGAAGACGAAGGAGTTGGATTCTGTGTCGAAGAAACATGCGAAGGTATTGTATATGCAAAACTCAAACCATCCACTTTGCGGTCTACATAGGAATTACGTGAGAACGCATCCATCTGATCCAGAAAAGTCCTAGCAGCATCCAGCTTGTCCGACAGATGCAACTTTTTATTGTAACGAATCTCATAGACTGAATCAATAATATCACTCGCACTATTGCCAATTTTTGAGTTAATTTTGCGACCCAAATACGGATGAGAGATCGACGCATCGAAAGGGAAATACTTCAAAACTGAATTGGCTTTGCCAATAATCCAAGAAGTACGCTCATCAATACCATCGTAAAAACCACCAAGAATATCCTTCTTCAAATAATCAATTGGCTCTTTCAAAGGCGAAACAAAATTTGAAATAGATTTAGCAAGCGGTTGAATCCCATTCGCGAAAGCTCCAACCCTAAGAGTGATATCTTTAGCTTCAACTGTTAGGTCAGATGCCAAACCTGTTTGATCAGCGCGTGTCGGTCCGTTGTACTTGTACAAACCCAATGGTACTGATTTGCCGTCAGGCAATTTGGATTGATTGGAAACCCCCAGCGATCCAATCTTGGCCAAACCCAAATCAAAGCCAGATTGACCATTGAAACTGGCCGAACCACTGATCGTTCCAACATTCCAAATATTATTTTTTACAGCACTATTTCGAAGTGATGAAAAGTAATCGTCATCAATAATTTGACGCATTGATGATGCAATACTTCCAGAGCCCGCCTCAAGATCAACCGCTAGAAAATTATCAACAAGATCAAAACCAAAAGACCCATTAACGCCGTAAATCGTTTCAAGTTCAGTTTTACCATTCACAACGATTGGATTCTGGGCATAGGCAAATTCAACACCTTGCTTGGGGATATCAAAATCAAGATCTCCGATACTGATTTGGCCTTGATCGAGGCCTGCTGACAAAGATTTGAAGTATGGTGTTTCAAGTGAAGAATCTGGAATCACTCTTTCAAACTGGACTGAAGTCTTAAAATCTGCAAAATCTTTTATCGCTAATTTTAAATCCGCCGACGTCGCGTCACTGGTTTTCCAAACAGTCGTTTTACGAACAGGATCATAGGAATAATCTAAAGCAACATCCCCCTGCAAACCAATAAGGTCGAAATCAGCGGCTAAACTACCGCGCAGCTTCGCCGAAAGCGGGATCCAACCATATTGTGGATCATAAGTAAGATTTACATCTTGGGCAGAGACCTGACCCGAAAAGAATTCACCAGATGACGCTAATGTGAGGTCATCAATGACATAAGAATCAGGTTGACCATCAACACCTGCAAGATAATCAACAGCAATAGAGCCAGAGGCAGAGAGACCGCCAAATTTGATATCCAACAGGCCAGATGCATTCCATCTCGAAATAGCCCAATCATTTTGAGAGGTGGGTTCTATTAACATCTCATTCAACGACACATCGCCATTAAAAAGACCCGCCTCAAAAGACAGGCCGCCACTCACTTTATAAATATCACGACCCGTCGGGGAAAGAAGATCAGAGAGGAACTGGATCCTCATTCTCGAATCCATCTGAAAACCAGTTGTATCAAGATTGAGACTCCCCGATGCAGTCCATTGTTCAATCAACCAGGGTTTGGTCGCCCCCTCAACAGTTGATTTTTTAACAACCATCTGATCGAGTGAAGCTCCAGCTTGCAATAAATCCGACGCCGATTCAAGTTGAGCGCTCACCAAATACTGCTGGGAATCTGAGCGATAACTAACGGAAGCACCAGCAGAGAGATTCAAACCTGGAGCTGCAATGTTTAGTGCACCACTGGCATCCCACTGTTCAGTACTCCAAGTGGTCGTCGACGGCAGTGAGACATCATCCGAACGAGAAGGAGTGGATCTAGAACGAGTAAACGTAAGATTTTCAACACGCCCCGAAGCCAATAAGCTGGAACCGGACGATTTTAAAGACGCCGCTGGTATTGTGAATGTCTCTAAATTACCAACGTTTTGATACTCAAGATTTACAGCTGAAGCAAATGATAGTCCGGATATATTAAATGACAATGCACCGGAAGCCTTGTATTGCCGCACAGCCCACTTTCTACTATTGCGAGCAGAAGGATCGACAGTAGGTTCAATGATCATATCAGTAACTTTGGCTGAAGCAAATAACGAATCTGAATCGGCTGAACCACCAACTTCGGCATTTAAAATATATTGTTCCGAACCTTCCAGAGGATTACGATATGAAAGTTGCACATCACTCGTGAAGTTGAGACCCGCAACAGGAAAATTAAGTTCTCCCGAAGCATCAAACTGATCAACTCGCCAAGCAGATGCCCCAGGTGGAGAATTCTGATTTCGACTTAACAGAAGATCAGAGACTGTAGCTTTAGCAAAAATAGATTCAGCGTCCTGGCTTGCTGCGCTTACCTTTCCATTAATACGATAGTTATCAATGCCCGAAGTAATATTATGACGGTATTCAAGAGCAACATTTCCATTAAAATTTAATCCCAATATCGGAACTTCCAACTCACCTTCGGCATCAAATTGCTCAACGAACCAGGAAGCAGATGATCCTTCTAAAGGTTCGCGATATCGAACAAACAAGTCACTAACTTCTGCCCTGCCAAATAAACTATCTGGCTGGATTCCTTTGGTTTTAATACTGGCATTTACAATAAAAAGAGGCTCTCCAGACTCATCAAGACCATAATTAACATCAACACCAGAACTAAGATTTAGACCAGGAACCTCAAATGACAATTGTCCAGAAGCACGAAATTTATCAACGGTCCATGAGTCACCAGCATCCTCAGGATTGGCATGATGTGAAAACTCCATATCCTCAACTTCAGCCGAGGCAAACAAACTATTGGGATCGCCCCCAGCAGCGGTAATACTGGCAGACGCTATGTAGCGCTCCAGGCCTGAAGATTCACGTCGGTATGTTAAATCGACACCAGATGAGAGGTTTAAACCCAACACCTCCATCGCCAACATCCCTGATGCATCATATTGATCAACCTGCCAGGGATTCATCTGATTTTGCTGTTCATAGCTGAACTGAAGGTTGGTTATATCTGCTGTTGTGAATAATGATTCCGAGTCGGTCGTATCAGCTGAAACCGTGGCGTTAGCAGAATAAAAATCTCGAGAATTTAAAGCGTCATAGCGATACTTCAATTCGACATCTGAAGAGAGATTGAGGCCCGCTATATCAATATTAAGCAAACCATTAACTTGATACTTTTGAACTTTCCAGGCATCACGGCCACTTTTATTCGGTAAGTGATGGATAACAAGATCGCGGAGCTTAGCCTCGGCAAATAATGCTGATTGATCCTCCTTACTGGCCTGCAACGATGCCTCAGAAACGCGGTAGAGGTCGATTGAATTGGGATCATCTCCCCGTTTATAATCAAGATCCAGATTTGAATTAAATTTCAAGCCGGCGATATCAAAGTTAAATCGACCACTTGCAGTATAACTATCAACAATCCATGAGGCTGAACGTTTGTCTGTGGAATCAGATTCGACTTGATCAGAGTGCGGACGCAATATTAAATCTTGAACACGACCCTCGGCAAACAATGAACTGGCATTTACTTGACCAGCATTAAAATCAGCATTGATAACATATTGGGGTTGTGAAGTTCTATTCGACTTATATTCTAAATTAACATTTGAGCCTAGAGGTAAGCCAGCTATTGAAAAATCAAGTTGGCCAATCGCTGCGTAGGAAAGAATCTGCCACTTGCGTTCTTCGTCATCATTCGATTGATCAATGAAAATCAAATCATTAATCATTGCCTTAGCAAAAATATGATCAGCTCCCTGCTTATCCTTTGAAGCGTCAATTTCTGCCTCTGCGATAACATACTTAGCTCGGCCCTTATTGTGATCATATTTCATTGATAATTTTGAATTGAGGTCAACACCCCTCACCGGTAAATTAATACGCCCATCAACCTCAAATGATTTCACATCCCATTGGTTGTTCGTATTATCAAATTCAAATACAAGATCATTGACCGTGCCTTCTGAAAATAAATCATCCTCTTTTGAGCCACCGCCGACCATGGCACGATCGACACGATAAGTCTGAGCTCCACGAGTATTCTGATAAGAGAGCAAAGCCTTACTTTGAACATTTAATCCAGGTAAATTGAGCGCAAATGAACCCTCTGCCTCATATTGCTGGATGGTCCAACCTGGTTTCTTAATGCTCTTGTCCTGGATAAAAATTAAATTTCGAATTTCTCCATCACCAATTAATTGATTGGTGACTGACGAATCTGTTTTTGAAGATAACTGAGCTTTTTCAATAATGTAACGGTGTTTATTATTCTTTTTCGAAAAAGCCATATCAACAAGACCATCGATGGACAAACCCAGCACATCTACATTGAGACGTCCGGTTGCATTCCAATGCTTGACATCAAGTATTCTTCCCTTGTTAGTAGGTAAGTAACTGAATACAAGTTCATCTAATTGACCAGAAGAAAGTAAGAGATTATTATTCGTGGCCGAAGCATTGCTTTTCAGAACAGCATTTGAAATTGTATAAAAAGAATCTTTCTCGTTGTGGTCGAATGCAAGAGTGAGTCCTGCATCAAGTGCAAGACCAGCAATATTCTGGTTGAAGTTTCCCTTTGCTTCCCACTCGGATATCTTCCATCCTCGGCCGTTTTGAATGGGTTGAAATTCAAGGTGGCGCAGTGTAGCCGCCTCCAATAAATTAGATTGAACACCTGTTTTCGATAATTCAAGATCACGAATCGAGTATGTTGGTATTCCATCATCATTGTTATATCTCAAAGTGGCTTTATCGATAGAAAGCCCTATTGGTTTGACATTTAAAGAGCCAGTAGCTTGCCAATTCGAAATCGTCCATCTGTCATTATTTTTGTTTGGTTTTACAAGGTGAAGATGATCCAATGAACCATTGACTAGCAACGAGGACGCTTTTGAATTTGAAACTAAACTGCCTGAAAGTTCATACAACTCTTCGGATTTTTTCGGATCAAAGGAGTAGCTGAAAGCAACACTTGGATTCAAATCAATTCCAAGTGGCTTTAACAAATTTGTCAGTTCACCTTTGGCTTTTAATGATGAAATCAGCCATTTATTACTAGGACCCTTCGATAAATCTGCATTTGAAATCGAGCCGGACGTTATCAATTGATTATTATCATTAAGTATACTTGCATTTTTAAGAGAGATCAAATCACCATTAGCTGATTTTTTGTAATTCAAGCGAAGATCTGGCGCAAACTTAAGCGCATTGAATGGGAGTTTAAAATCTCCACGAGCTGACCATGCTTTTGGATACCAAATACCATTTTCATCCTGTGTAACAGTAAGAGAATTAATAGCTGCTCCATCTTCAAATAACGGCTGATTATTAGGCAACTTAAGGTTCCTAATCTTAATTTCTTGTTGTTTTGAACTCGAAGGCTGGGAGCTAATATCAATTTTTTTATTCGTATTAAGACCAGGGATATTGAATGATAATTTACCGGATGTCTTCCATTTGCCAATCTTAAAAGCACCGTTCAAAAGGTTAAAATTTAAATCAGGAAATTTAACGCCCCTACCAAAGATACTTCCACGCCCCCCAGTAGTTTTAATATGAGAAATAGTATATCTACCATCTACATTATTATCAGTATCGGAAGATTTCTGCGATTTACTATAAGAAATTGAAGATTTCTTTGAACTTTTTAGTCCACCCAAACCAAACAAGTCGATATCAAATGGTGTCTTACCCTCAAAACTAACAACATGAAATCTATCTCGAGTCTTATTTTTATGCGCAGAGTGATTAAAAACCACCTGGCCATCGAATTTTTGAGAGCCGAAATCAAAATATTCTGCAATAGGCGAATCACTAAAAAGGTCAACAACCCCACCAAGTATATACTGTGACGATCCGATTTCATGGCTAAGATTAACTTTTCCACTAATATTTAGGCTATCGATATCAAGTAAATCAGCTGAAGCCTCTACATGCCAAGATTTAATTGATGCATCTTCAACGGTGACTTCGGTCGTCAATAAGTCGCTCTTACCAGAATCTTTCGACCGCAATATTTTCGGGAGGCGAAATGTTAATTTCGGATCAGCGGCGTCAAAACGAATCGTCCATTCACGAAAATCTTTGTATTCAGAGGTGATCTCTGAACGAATTCCTTTAAGTTTAGGTAAAACGATGAGCTTATTTTGGGAAATCTTCGAAAAGAAGTTGACGCTATTGTCTTGATCAAGATGCCAAATACCAGTTTTTTTATTTTGTTTAGGTGGATGTAACGCAAAAAGTTCCTTGTTTTTTGAAGTCCATCCAGCAGATTTATCATTCAATTCCACACTACTTTTCTGCACTAATGAACTCAACGGCGCATACCCCTCAATAGTTTTGTTGTTACCGAGAAGGGAGTCAGTCGTGATAATCCGAGCCCTTACACGATCAGAACAACCGTAGTGCAGACCTCCATAACAGGACCAAAGGACAAGGTCAGGGGTCGAGACGGATAAGCAATCTCGTCTCACTTCGTACAATCTCGATAAGGGAAGGCCCTCACCAATCTGAAGAGTCACGCCATCGCCATGGCAGATCAAATGAATTTCTTGATCTGAATAGTCTTTGATAACTTCTAATAACTGTTCAATATTAGTTTCTGGCTCAACCGCATGAATATTCCAAGTATCGGAGGATAAATAGAAATCTAATGACAAATATTCAACAAGATCACTCGGAGCAAGAACATGCTTTCTGGATTGAGTCTTTATACTTAATAAGGATGACAATATCATTCAATCAGGCTCAACACATAGACTCTTCCGTCATAGCCGAAGTCAAGAAAAAAAACAGGAGTTCTGTCTAGTTCATAGAAAGACGTAACTTCGCATTATAAAGTTGCAATTGGATCCTCAACGACAGCAAAATCATTAAGTGTCAGATCAGGAGTGTTTTTAATTTCTGCAAAAAGGCCACCAATTTGCTCGCCACCAAAGCGAGGTTCGTCTCCATTAGCGTTGTAAAATAGCTGACCAGATTTCTTGAAATAGATAATGTCAACAGGTTGTTTAGCAGCTTCAATGATCTCTTCCGTTGAAGCCACTGTTTGCAATGTCAAACGATCATTTGATAATCCTTTGAATCGCTTGGATGGCAAAATCAGTTGATCTGATTGAGATGGATTAAAATTGATAATTTTATCCATATTTTGCAGCGAAAAAGTTGCCATATTGTTAAAAATAAAAAGGTCTTTGCCAGGTGAACCTTTTAGTATTGTTGATTGCAAGCTTGAAACATACTCGCAGCTATTTTTTGTGCAATTCACTACAGCTTCATGCATGTCTTTTGGCTCAATTGAGGAGATCAAGGCATCATCTTTGCTTTTTATTTTATCAACTTTCTCCATAGCATCTTCCAAACGTAGCGCTCGACTATTAACGACAAAAGGCTCTAGGGAATTCAATTCAATAGAATTATTGATAAGAATTTTTTTAACATCTGATGCCTCTAATTTTGGATGATAATCCCATATTAATGCGGCAGCTCCAGTGATTACTGGAGCTGCCATCGATGTACCATTTTTCATCATATAGGCACCACGTTTTTTTTGATCAGACCCAATTGTTTGATCCGGAACCGTACTATAAATACCATAATTTTTGACAAAAACATCTACGATCTGACCGGTTGTGGGATCTGTCTTAAATGATGCTTTTTGAATATTTCCGCCTGGGGCAGCGATATCAACAACTTTATTGCCATAGTTTGCATATGGGGCAATTTTGGCATCTGAATCAACTGAAGTAACAAGAATAAGATTATCTTTTTTTTCGGCAAAGCTATAGGGAAAAATTGCATTCGAATTCAAGTCACCAACTCTATTCCATCGTCGAGTTTCTGAGCCTGGTGAACCTGCATTGCCAGCAGCCATCACAATCAGTACATCATTGTTTCTCGCTTTCCTGAAAATATTACGATACATACTTTTAACTTTGAAATAACGGCTTTCTAATTTTTTTGAATTAACCTGGCCAATGCCAATTTTAGATTCCTCTCCTAGTGACAAATTAATAACTTTCGCCCCATTATTTATCGCATAATCGATTGCATTTATAATGTGCCTATCTGCAGCCAGTCCCGCATCATCAAACACATTTAAAGACATTAACTGGGACTCCCAATTAATCCCCGTAATGCCTATTTTATTATTACCTTCAGCGCCAATAATGCCTGCAACATGTGTACCATGAGAGCGAATATTCTCCTGCATACTCTTCCGATAACGACCATCTGGTTGGTTGGTTATGAAATCCCAGCCATGAACGTCATCCACAAAACCATTGCTGTCATCATCTAAATTATTTCCTGGTATTTCACCCTCATTTACCCATATATTGTCGTTTAAATCTGGGTGCTCTAAATCAATTCCTGAATCAATTACAGCAATTGGTGTTGAACGGGAGCCACGATGCTTCGTCCATGCTTCAGGCGCAGCAATGTCAAAATTAAGAAAAGCAAGTTCAGAGTCTACATTTTTCCCTGCACCATTAAATAAATACCACTGTTCACCATAGAAAGGATCATTAGGAGTGGCCAGATATGGATTTAGACCAGTTGTATAGACATTCAGGTCGAACTTAAATGTTAAATCTTTTGTCGTCTTTAAAGGCTGATTGGAGCTTATTCTAACAAAAAGATCATCATTCTTGGAGTCAATTTGGGTAAAACATAACTCTGCTCTGCGACCTGAGCCTGTTGAGCTTATAAAAGAATTTGAGGGATGATCGCTGAAAAAATACAAATCAAGATCGTGGCTTAACCCAGAAAGATGCCCATAGACATCATTGGGCCCATCAGATAGATTAACTTTAAGAATAACTTCCTGAAATTGCTTGATGCTATCTTTTAGCCTAACAACTGAATCGGTATTGGCAGAGATCTCGCCATAATAAATTGATTTATCAAGCTGAGCCTGAATCCTCTCAAGTGATGTTCTCTCTATCGCTTTAGACATTTAAGCTTCCTTCGCAAAGCAGAACGCTTGTTGACGTGTTTAATAATTAAATTAGCTCTTAGGCGCTTCAGAAAGTAGAATTGTATTGATTTTGTAATTAAAATCATTATTGTCTGTCAGAGAAGATTCTCATTGACAAGCCAAAGCACAGATGGCATTTCATTAACACCAGCCATTCACTGGAAACACAGCATCTTTACAATCGCAAACCAGTGCTAGTTCTCCGTAAATAGACCACTGCGTGCCAAGACCTCTTCCGCATCTGTGAAATGCGGTGGATCATCACAAAGTGTGGGGTTATACCGATAACTCTCATGCAGAAAGCGCGATTGTGTGACGGCATCTTCAACACCTTCAATCACGACGACTGCGCGATTGCGGATGGTCTGCTGTTGAGGAAGATCCTCAGCATGCAACGATTGCTGCAGTTCATCTCGCAACACCGATAAATGAGCAGCCTGCTTCACGACCCCATAAATCCGTCTGACACGATCACGAGGGATCAACTCCACACCCAGCGTTTCGGCTCGTTCCAGTTCTGAGTCAAGGCTTGGCCAGTAGCGTGACGTGTAATAGGCACCAGAATCCTTCTGATACCAGGCTTCGCTCCGTGCGATAGATGATGAAACCGTGTTGTGAAGTTTCCAAAGGAAGAGCCGCAGAGATGCTCCATCGATCACCGCATCAAATTTGTCGCTTAAGGACACTTCCAGGTTGACACTGCCCTGATCTGAGCCCAGAAACAGATATTCAATTGGATACATATTCACCTCGCGATTTTTTACCACATAGCGGTTGAGATGAAAGCGACAGTAAGGACAGGGATACATCGTAGCCAACGCTTCAAAGAAGCTCCTGAATAATTGCACCGAATCCTTCTGCTGTTCCAGTGGTTGGTCTGCGATCAGCTCTGCACAGGTATGCATCAATCGCCACGTGGGAGGACCGATGTAATACGGAAAGCTGACGCGCATCTGGCTTGCTTGCACATCGTGACGACCGACGTGAAGATCGAGAAAAGCGACGTACTGGCATAGGAAACCTGATTCACGCCCGAATTCCTCACGCTCCCGTCGTTTCTGAACACCATTGAGGTAGTGACTCGTGAGCTCCCAGGCTCGCCGAAACATCTTCTTTGTTTGAAGCGGCAGGCTCGCAAAGCGTGTCTGAAGAGCATTGCCGTAATGGCTGAACACACCCGCCATCTCGCGTTCCTGAAACCAGGTATGAAGAGTGGCCTGATCAGCACCATCCCATGCATCAATATCGTCCTTAGAGAGAACAGAACTGGCACGCAACAACAACGGCATGAATTCGTCATACCAATACGCTGTCGGCATGATCGATCCAGCAAAACGCCGGTCCACAGAATCAACAATCACACGCTGCCAACTGTCGTGAAAGGAGCCCGATATCGCAGACTGCTCCAAGTCGAGATCAGCATGGATTTCATGATGATCGTCCAACTGACGCAAGCGATTTAACTCGTGAATTTGTAAGTCGTCCTGGGTGACCTGCTCAGGCTGATGCCCCTGCAGTGAGGACGTCAAGAGAACTTCAAGAACAACGCCCAGAATTTGATGATGATGATTGAGCTCGATCAATTCCTGCTCGAGCCGCTCTTCCGCTTCCCGCATGGCCGGAGTATGCGGAATCTCTTCCCAGTACTGCATCCGGTGACGTAATTCTTGCTCCGCACGGATCACGGACGATCGCAGTGTTTCAAAGGGTTCTTCTGCCCCGGATTCCACGATCCCCAGAGAGAGATAGAGATCAATTGCTGCATTCACAAAACTGACGAAATCTGGAATGGTATAGGGCAAGTCATAGGCACGCAGATGTGTTTCTGAATGCGCTGAATAACTTTCACGGAAGCTTCGATAAGCCGCTCCTTGGATTAAACGAAAAAAGCCAATCTGCATCTGCAGCGGTGACGTACCCGCGTTAGATGAAAGACCTTCCCCGCCTGAGCCTGAACTCTGCCGATGATTACAAGATTGAGATGGGCCTTGGACACTTACAGGCCGATGCGCGCCGACGTAAGCCCTGGGATGCGTGCTGAAGTGATTTGGGAGATAGGCCAGGAATGTTTCAAAGTTCACCCGGTCGGAGCCGTCCCCGCAGAGTTCATTGGTCAGAGCCTCAGCTGTGTGCTGAGACACGTCGAACAGTTGCAACAATCGCCTCAGAACCGAGAGCTCAACCACCCCATCCTTGTTGGAATCCAAGAGGTTGAAGGCTTCTTGGGCCTTCACTTGAATGGTGCCGATCTGCAGCGCCATCAACTGACGCCACTGCTGATCGGTCAGCGCATCAGGCTGGAGACGATTTGACGTTAAAACCGATTCAAGCTCCGTGAGCGTCAATGTTCCACCGAGTTCTTGCACCTGCTTCACAAGAACGTCGGCGCTGATCGGCACCTTCTTCAACGTTGAGAACAGTTGTTCAAAAGAACTGGAATCCAGGGAAGCCATCCATGAAGCCTCGGTATTCGTTCACTCGGGTCATCACCAGCCCGCCAGACTTTCGCGAAAGACCTGGGGATGGACCATCGGGTCCGAGCGAAACAAGCTGTTGTCAGACTAGATCCGAAAAAGGAAGGTAGGGGCTGATTGTCAAACGAGAGGCTCTCATGAACAAAGCATCACCTGGACTCCTTCAGATTCAGACAGGTCAGATAGATTTTGTCATAGTTTTGCAACCCCAGTCACAAAGATAGGAGATCAGCGTTCCCAACAATTTTCGAGCGATACTGTGCTAAATCAATGGATTCGATTAGGATAGAGCTAAAGTAACTTATGAAACCCTAATGGCAGCAGAAGGAGCTTGTTCACGCCACAAAGCCAAATCCCTAAGGATAATCTTCGTTCCTCTTCTCTTCACTCCTAATATTGCTATAGCAGCGATTGATCCTGCCATTCATCAACAATGCCTGAATGCAGCAGATTATCAAGGATGTGTCACGCTAAACAATAAGGAAAAAAGTTCAAGCCAACAGAGCTGCGACAACGACGGCTGGTGTATCTCGACAGGTGGTAGCGATCGTTTTGGCTTGCCGCGCAAGAAAGGGTGGAAATCTAAATACCTAGCTTCAGACAACACAATTCGATATTTGGATCCACAAATCAGAAAAGTTCCGCATAAAAATCGCTCAAATCGTTATTTTACGTCCCTTTCAATTGTGCACAGTTACGCACAACCCATAGCGGCAGTTCCAGGTTATTATAAAACAGTGGACTACGGGAAAACCGAATGTACGCAATCGGGTGACTGGAAACCCGCTATCTACAGCGGCGGAAAACTTGTGAGCGGTGGCTACAATCAAAATCCGAGAACAATATGCAAAACCACGCCTCCAACACGCGTCTGGGTCCCTGGAAAACCTGGGAGCGCCGGAGGTCCACGCGTACAGAACTTAAACGTAGTTTATGACTGCGAAGATCGCACTCTTGGTTATTATTGGAATGGTCAATTGCGTGGAGACTGGAAAAAAGCCGGCTCCAGTAACACGCGCCAATTCATTAAAACAACCTGCGCCAACATCAGTTCTCTTCCCAGCTCAGGTCTCAAGCTCTGAAAAGATTGTTGAGTGAATGTGATCGAAACCGCGAAAGATTGTGATTCGCAATCACGCGGGTTCGATCAAGGCTGTTTTGATCAAGGCTGTTTCGATCAAGCGGGCTCGTCCAACAACTTGGCTCTCAACCAGGGAAGGCTGAGTCCAATCACATTCGAATAACACCCTGACAAGGACGCAATCAACAAGCCTCCCCGCCCCTCCAGTGCAAAACCACCGGCGCACTGCATCGGTTCACCACTGCCGACGTAACGCTGAAGAACAGCCTCCCCTACCGCTGCGAAGTGCACACCGGTTGTGATGCAGGCCTGGTGCGACAGCGACAGCCCACCCAATTCGGCGGGCACGTTCAGCAGCACATGGCCCGTGTGAAGAGAACCGCTGCGGCCCGCCATACGCCGCCAACGTCGGAGAGCCTGCTCCGCATCAGCAGGCTTGCCGAACACCTCACCTTCAAACTCAAACACCGAGTCACACCCAAGCACCCAACTGATGTCCTGATCGTGAACAGGATCAAGGCCCGCCAGCACCGCAGAGGCTTTCGCCTCAGCCAGCCGTTGAACGAGCTGACACGGATCAGGGTTCTGAATGGTGGCTTCGTCGACCCCACTGACCCGAACGCGGTGATCCACAGCCGCCTGCACCAACAGGCGGCGACGTGCCAGTGAAGCCGAAGCAAGCATCAACATTCCGATCCATGGCCAGCCAATGCTCCGTAGGCTGCCACTGCCGGACAAGCCGACCATTCCCGATCTATCCACCACAGATGATCTGCTGGATCGTCGCAGCCGCGAGCGAGCGATCCGATCCATGCAATGTCTTCCCTTCAGCGTGCATCTCTTCCGTGATCTGCAGCAGCAGGGACTCGATGCAACAGCCCTGTGGGGCGATCGTTTGCGCTACGGACGCGCCGATCGGTGGTACCGCCACCCTGAAAACCTCGAACGTGATCTGCTCTGGCTGATCGCGGTGGGGGTTCTGCGACGCGAAGTGGACGGACAGGGACTCACCTCACGCTTCCGTTTAACGCCGCTTGGACGGGACCTCTTGGATCACGATCGAGCGTTGCTGGACCATTCCGCGACACTTGGCGATCAGATCCGCTTTCACATTCGACGCTTAATCAGTCACTAATCAGGCACTGAGCAGAGATTGTTCAGCAACCTCTGAGATCAGTCGCCTGTGTTAACCATCAGCTAATGCCCCAACGGAACTCTGAAATTCAACCGTGAAGACGAACAGCCTGAATCACCTTTCTGACGCCCATGCTGGCGGGGAGATCAGCCGCTGAACACCACAATCACCCTGGCCAGCCGTCAACCCTTGATGGTGCTGGGCACCTCAAGTGGTGCTGGAAAATCATTGATGAACGCTGCCCTGTGCCGGGTGTTGCGACGCCACGGAGAGCAGCCGCTGCCGTTCAAAGGGCAGAACATGAGCAACAACGCCTGGGTTGATCGCAACGGTGGAGAGATGGCGTATTCCCAGGCGATGCAGGCCTGGGCAGCCGGACTTGAGCCCTGTTGCGCCATGAACCCAGTGCTGCTCAAACCGCGTGGCGACAGCACCAGCGAGGTGATCCACGCGGGCCGAAGTGTGGGCATCGCCCGGGCTGAGCATTACTACCGCGACTGGTTTCGCCCGGGCTGGCAAGCCATCCGCAACAGCCTTCAAACTCTCCAGAAACAGTGGCCAGAGGGACGTCTGGTGCTCGAAGGCGCCGGCAGTCCAGTCGAGGTGAACCTGCAACGACGGGACCTCACCAACCTGCGACTCGCTCAGTACCTCCGCGCCCGCTGCATCCTCGTGGCCGATATTGAACGCGGCGGAGTCTTCGCCCAAATCATTGGAACGCTCGCGCTGCTGCGACCGGTTGAAAGGCCTCTGATCAAAGGCATTCTGATCAATCGCTTCCGCGGCCGAAGGGAACTGTTCGATGAAGGGCGCAGCTGGCTGGAGCAACAAACAGGCATCCCTGTGCTGGGGGTGATGCCCTGGCTCAATGAGCTTTTCCCTCCGGAGGATTCTCTCGACCTACTGGAACGCAAACCCAACCGCGGCCGTTGTGATCTTGAAATCGCCGTGCTCCGGCTTCCGTCGTTGAGCAACTTCTCCGATCTCGATCCCCTCGAAGCGGAGTCCACCGTGCAACTGCGCTGGGTGGAACCGGGGCAGAACCTGGGGAGACCTGATGCGGTGATTCTCCCGGGGAGCAAACAGACCCTTGGAGACCTTCAGGCCATCCGCAACAGCGATCTGGAGCAGCAACTCAAGACCTACATCCACCGTGGCGGATCGATCCTGGCCATCTGCGGCGGAATGCAACTGCTCGGACAAAGCCTGACGGATCCTGACAAGTTGGAAGGTGGCCATGCGGAAGGCCCCTGGAATGGTCTGGGCCTGCTTGAGATTGCAACCCGTTTCGGAGGCGACAAAACCCTCCAGCAGAGGCGGTTGGAGGCCTGCTGGCCAACAGCGAACACGATTACAGGTTTCGAGCTGCACCACGGAACCACCGTGGCCGGTTCAAACCTGCAGCCAATCAGCACAGACACCGAACTGGGTTGGTGGAAGAACACCGGCAGCGGCGGTCACATCGCCGGCACCTACCTGCACGGATTGCTGGAGAACGGTCCCTGGCGCCGCCACTGGATCAATCTTTTGCGCAGCTCGAAACAACTGCCGCCCCTCTCCACCGATCGTCCCCATCACGGAGAGCATCGTGATCAACTCATCAACCGCCTCGCTGATGCATTCGAGCAGCATGTGAACATCAGACCGTTACTGCACTGATGGCCACCATCTCCGTGCATTGGCCCAATGGCCGCAAAACCATTGAAACAGTCGGAACCGACTGGCTCAGAGCCGCTGCAGCAGCAGGCGTGATCATTCCAACTGGCTGCATGGGAGGCAGCTGCGGAGCATGCGAAATCGAGGTGAACGGCACCATGGTGCGGGCTTGCATCAGCAGCGTTCCTTCGTCCAAATCCAGCAGGTTGTCGGTGGAGTTCGCCAGCGATCCCTACTGGTGACATCCCAAGCGCCTTGGTTGAAAGATCACGTTCAAGGCGACTCCGCAACACGGTGCCCAGGGAAGGAATTCGGCACCAACCCCTTCAAAAAAAAGGCAGCCCATGGTGAACTACGCACCAATCCTTCGTGGCTCGATCTCGGGTGAGCAGCCGTTCTCTAATCCTTCCCCCCGTCGTCCGGCAGGCACTGATCGCTCTCTTGACAGGTGCGATCAGTGGCGCAATCACCGCTCTGATCATGGGAGGCGTCGGAATAGTCACCAAAACGCTTTGGGGGGATCCCACCGAACAGGGCCTGGACTACACCATCCCTCTCGCTTGGTCTTTGGGGGTGTGCGGTGGCTTCGGAGCTTTGCTCGCCCTGATCCATCGCGGGGGTGAAAAAACCCTGCTTCCGGAACTGCCTGAAACACTCCACGATCTGAATCACCCCGAAGACGCTCCACCGCGAGACAACTTGAAGGCGATTGCAGGAGCGATCGTGGCGCTGGTGGGAGGCGGAGTGTCCGGTCCGGAAGCGTTGATGACGCGAATCGCAGCTCTCAGCAGTCAACGCATCTGGCAGGGCCGGGATCAGGATCTTCAGAACGCCAGTGTTGCCGGCTCCCTTGGCCTCTTCGGGGCCCCTTTGCTGGGTGGGGCCGTTGTTAGTGAGCAGCATGGGGATCTGATCCGACGCTGGATTCCAGGCACGATCGGAGGTATGGGCGGTTTTGTGCTGTTCCATGGCATTGATGAGGTAACGGGTGGATCGCTCCGGGCCATGCCATACATGTGGCCCACCGACCCGGGTGAAGACATTGGAACGCTGGGCTCGGCAATCATTGCCGGCCTCATCGGCAGTGCTTTGGGCCTTCTACTGCGGTCCTGGCGGGGCACTCTTCAGCGGCGTCACCTTCTTGCCCACTGGCGATGGTGGCCGGTGATTACGGGGCTCCTGCTTGGCGCGATGATGCATTGGCTTCCCCTTGTGCCATTTGCAGGTGAAGAACAACTCCGTCCATTGCTGGAAGGGGTGAATCGCAGCCAGGTGGTCGTCCTGATGCTGTCTGGACTGATCAAGTTGCTGATGCTTGGCCTCTGCCTGGAAACAGGCTGGCGCGGCGGCATCTTCTTCCCTGTGTTTTTGATTGCCTGTGCCTTCGGCAGCGCCCTGCATCAACTGTTCCCAGAGGTGGGAACCCTTGGGAGTTGGTGTGGGGGACTCACTGCGGCCTTCTACAAGGTGATGCTGCGGGCCCGGGTCTCTGTGCTCGTTCTGACTGTGTTGCTCCTGCAAGGTCATGGCGCCACGGGAGCCTTGGTTGGCGTGGTGGTGGGCGAAATGATCAGTCACTTTGTGCCACTGGGTGGTGCCCCTCAACCTGCCCCTGAAACACCCGACTCCCCTTGATATCTGCTGCTTCAATCGTGATCAGGTCCTCCTTGGTGAGCTCCTCCCCCATCCGAGCGAAAAGGCGGTTGGCCTGACGCAACCTGGCCCGATCAATGGCATTGCGGATGGAACGAGCATTGGCGAAGAACGGCAATGCTCGCCTGAGCGAGATGTAGTCGGAGAACGCGTTACAGGCTTCATGGCTGAAGCGGTAGTGCTGCGCTTGAAGAAGCAATCCGGCAATGGCCATCAGCTCGTCATTGCTGTAGTCAGGGAAATCGAGATGATGTGTCACCCGTGAGGAAAGGCCCGGATTGGAGCTGTAGAAAGTCTCCATCCGATCCTTGTACCCCGCAAAGATCACCACCACATCACTGCGCTGATTCTCCATTTCCTGCAGGAGGATTTCGATCGCCTCAGCGCCGTAGTCACGCTCATTGTCTGGTTTGTAGAGGTAGTAGGCCTCATCGATGAACAGCACACCACCCTGAGCACGCTTGAGCACCTCCTTCGTCTTTGGAGCTGTATGGCCCACGTACTGCCCCACCAGATCATCTCGGGTCGCCGTGACCACGTGGCCTTTACGCAGGTAACCAAGCCGGTGCAGAATCTGCGACATCCTCTGGGCCACGGTCGTCTTACCCGTACCGGGACGACCGGTGAATGACATGTGCAGGCTGGGCGCCGTGCTGGGCAAATCCAGCTGCTGCCTGACCTGATCCACAAGCAATAAGGCTGCGATTTCGCGGATCCGAGTCTTGACTGGAGTCAAGCCGATGAGCTCACGATCAAGCTGCTCCAGCACCTCAGCCACACCGGAATCGGCATAAGCAGCGGCAAGATCAATCGAGCAGGGCATCGATCTCAGCCGCGAACGAATGATCCGCATCAGTTATCTGGGCGGAATCACCGTCATCCTCAGGACGGAGTGTGATGTTCACATATGTTCGACCAAAGCTGATATCAGGAAAGCGCTGCATGGCCTCACTATGAAGCCCAAGCCGATCCAGGAAATCCCGTGTCGCGTTGTAGCTCTCAAACTCATAGCGCCTTTCAAGACACACCGGCCTCCTGCGCTCCTTCCAACCCATATGAGGCCATACCGCTGGTCTTTAACTTACAAGAGTGAGACGAGCAAGCTTGAACAACATCCACTCCGCCTCCAGCCATATGTTTACAAAGCCCGAAGACGCTTACAAGCAGAGGCAATGCTTCCTAAACTTCCAGGATTGACCAATCCATAATAATCCATTTTGACAACATTTTTTGACTTGACTTTAGGTAAAAATTGCCGAATTGATTGTCGCAATTGTTTTGCACCACCTGAAGGGTTTACAGCAAGAACCGTGTCAGCATCAACGGTCAACAAACGCTCGTTTGACATGGTGATATAGCCCGAAAACTCACTCCCCCCCGAAAGCCCCTGTGTGACGTTGATTAGACCGTGCCTGGCAAGCAGAGACCCAGACCAACTATCTGAAGAAGGCGAAAGCTTGGGCGACACCCCAACAAGAATCAACACACGCGATCGCGACGGCTTCGCAACCCCAGAGACAGCAGGGCAGATGTCAGCCAGTTTTTGTTCGAGAACATCGGAATTGGAAATACGCTGACGCAGCAACTGAGCCGCTTCCTCCAGACGATTCCAGCGATCAATCCTTAAAGGAAGAGTTGCAATTCCTAAGCCATTCAAACCACTCAAGATCTTGGAGTGGAAACCATCTGCGCCCACCACAAGATCAGGCTTAAGGGCCACAATGGCCTCCAGGCTTGGCTGACTTCTGCCAGAAGAAATACGCTTCATACCTTTGAAACGCGAGTCGTTGTTGGTCAGAGAAGTGCCTGGAACACCAACCAGGACTCCAGGATCCAGTGACACAACCATGTCAGCAGACAGTGAAGTCAAGGCAACCACACGGCTCACCTGTCGGCCAGAACGACTGATGTCGATCTCCCCTTGCGCCGGCAAAGGCGGAAGCCAAAAGAAAACGAGCAAAACCGAAAGGAATGGATACAAATAAGCCACAATTTCATAAACCAATGAAATTAATTTTATACCAATAACTGACCCCGATCGAACAAAATAAGCATGACAGCGTGATAAAAACAACACCATATATTCATCCGTGACCAGCCACGATTGAGCTATCCAACAAGTGATGTCTCAATACAGAGCGCACCGTTGCCCCTCATGCTCAACAACACGAATAGCCAGACCAAATGTTTCACTCAACGACTGTGAACGAAACACATGATCCGTGGGACCGAACTCAAGCAACTGACCTTGGCGCATCAAGGCAAGATGAGAGGAATACCTTGAAATATGATTCAGATCATGGAATACGGAAACAATAATTTTTCCGGAATTGGCCATTTTCTCCAAAAGATTCAAAATCTGATTTTGTGCAACAATATCCAGATGATTGGTAGGTTCGTCCAAAAGCAGAATGGATCCATTCTGAGCCAAAGAAAGGGCTAAAAAAGCTCGCTGTCTTTCTCCACCAGACAATGAATCAAGCGAACGATCACGCAGATCATTCAAACCAACAAAATCGATGGCATAACTAACCTGCTCCCAATCAGCCTCGGAAAAACGGACACCCCAGCTCGGCAAATAGGGATAACGTCCTAAACACACAAGATCTTGAACCGTCAAGCATGCATTGACATTGGAACGCTGGGAGAGAATCGAAATTTTTTTATCTTTATCAGGCAAGTCCTTAAAAGCTGTGCCCCCAAATTGAATGCAACCATGACTAGGACCAATTAAACCTGCCATCAATCTCAACAACGTGGACTTTCCTGAACCATTGCATCCAGCGATACAAAGCCAATCCCCAGGACCAACAGAAAACGAAATCTTCTCAAGGATTGAATTAGAATTTATAGAATAAGAGACGTCAGATAAAGATAGATCCTCCATTAGACATTCCCTTCCATTCGGCGTTTTCTCAATAGATAGATAAAAAATGGCGAACCAAATAGTGCTGTCACAATACCGACTGGAAGCTCCCAGAGATACATTCTTGCGATCAGATCACCTGCTACAACAGTGAGTGCGCCCAAGACCCCAGAGAATGGCAAAACATAAACAAAATTACCACCGCAGAGTAAACGTGCGATGTGAGGAATCACCAAACCGACAAAACCGACCAGTCCCGCAATACATACAGAACAGGCTGTCAGCAGAGTTGCGCAAACACCAATCAAAATCCTGAGTCGTGTTAAAGACAGGCCTAAGGATCGGCTGGTATCATCATCAAGCAATGCCAAATTAAGTTGTTTAGCGAAAACAAAGGAGCACAATAAACATAAGACGATTGGAATCCATGTAAAAGTTAAATCGCCCCACTCACGGCCAGCCAGTGTTCCGGACAACCAGGTTAAAGAATTCTGAATGCGTGTATCATCCGAGCGCAAGAGAAAAATAGCTTGCACAGATCCCAAAACACTACTGACAGCGACTCCTGAGAGAATCAATCGTTCCAGGGAAATCCTCTTTTGATCATAAGCAATACAAAAAACGATTAACGCCGACACCACAGCACCCAACCATGCACCCAGTGGGATCCAATAAGCCAAACTATTCAAGGAAAAAAGAATAACGACACAGACTCCTGAGCCCGAAGAAATGCCGAGCAGGAATGGACTGGCCAACGGATTACGAAGCATTCCTTGAAGCATTGCCCCTGAAACGCCCAGAGCAGATCCCGTCAACAAGGCTGCCAAGGTGCGAGGCAAGCGAATATCACGAATCACCAAGACAGTTGTCTCTGAGGAGGAAGTTCCTGAAACATAATCCCACAGGTCCTCAAACCCAATCGGCGAATCACCGACACATAATGATAAAACAAAAACAATGACTAATATCCACAGCAACCCAAGAAATGAAATGAATTTCATGGACAAACCGGCAATGTGATTACGAGTATCCTTTGCAATTTCAATCATCAATTCCAGGAATCTGGACCAGACCCACCCAATGAAAAGAGTGTAAAGGAACCATTTCATCGATGGCTAGAGGCTCTTTATATAAAGGGAGCAACCTGATTGACTTAGAGCAAATGCAATCCAGAGTCATGCTACAAAAAAGCCAATTCGAGGCAAAATCAATATTCAATCCGTAAATTTTTATACATGCGGCTGTGAAATAAAGTGTGGCATTCTTCTTGGGGGTCCTTGAGCATAAATATGACTAAGTGTTTTCAATTCAATGTCTACAGGCATCACATTACCTGAAGGCCATCCACCCGTTTCATCTGATGGAGGTGGTTGCCTTCCAGATGGACATCCTCCTGTGGATGGCTTCGAGTTCTGTAATGCAACTGAAGACGACGAAAAAGACGATGAATCCACTCCTCCCTCTGCAGGACCTCCAGCGGCTGGAAATTCGGGTGGAGAATCTCCAAGTGCTGGAGGGCCTCCAGGTGCTGGGGGGCCTCCAGGTGCTGGGGGGGCTCCAGGCGCTGGTGATGGAGATCCTGTCTACGTCACTTATCACGACGGTCGACGCGGTAACTCAGGAATGGGCCTGTACTACCTGGGTGGAACCCATCGCATCGGCCTAGCCGAATACGGTCTTGCACGCATGGCAGAACCCAAAACGTTCAAGCCACTGTGGATGAATGACGAGAAAAATATCTATACCAGCCTGTTCGACGCTCCGCGTCCGGGTGGATCAAGGGAAGGTGAAGTGACCGGTATTATCAAAAACAAAAGGACAACATACGTTGTTTTTAAGGATGAAAAAAACAAATTCAGAAAGCAAGCCTTCGCAATGAGCGAGGAAGAAGGAATGGCTTCTGCACAAGAGGAAGCAGCATCAAACAAATGGATTCATAAGATGGAAAAGAAACATTCCATCGATCTGAATGGAGACGATATTTTTGGCAGTCCCAAGAGCAAACCCAATAATTTCTCAGAAGCGGAGTTCAACAACAATGCCTTCGAGAACAAGTTGAGCGATAAGAAATTGCTTAAGAAATTGAAAAAAGGGGGCCATGTAATCTATCTACGACATACCACAACAGAAACGGATTATGCCGATCAAGCTGATCCAAATCTGGATTTGAATGATCCATCAACCCAAAGGAATCTGAGCGCCCAGGGGATTCAAGAAGCAAACGACATTAAAAAAGGCATCAAAGCCAACGACATTGTAATCGGAAACGTTCGCAATAGTCAATATCAACGAGCCATCGACACAGCGAAAATAGCATTCGGCAAAGGGAAAGCCATTGATGATTTAAACTTCTTGCCTTACGAAGACTATACTGACGAGCAATTAGATATATATCACGACAGAATTGCACCGATGTTATCAAAAACACCAAAAAAGAAAAATACTGTTCTTGTCGGTCATGACGATCCCTTTGAAGGCACCACAAATATCTACCCTGATCCTCAAGGAACGGCTTATATCATTAAGCCTCATGGAGACAGCTACGACATCGTGGCTAAATTATCTCCCAGTGATTGGGCATTTGGAGCCGACATCTAAAATAGGCAGATAGTCTCTGCATCCAGGCGCCTCAGGACATGTATTGGTCTGAGGCTCTTTATTTTGCATCCGCAATGGATCTCAGCAACATCGGCGGCGTAGTTTCGATCCCCCTGGGATTC
The DNA here is from genome assembly GCA_003211515.1 of Synechococcus sp. AG-670-F04. GTDB lineage: Bacteria > Cyanobacteriota > Cyanobacteriia > PCC-6307 > Cyanobiaceae > Parasynechococcus. The sequence goes on along the minus strand of QCSN01000007.1, from coordinate 25,021 downwards.
GTTTCCATCATTGCACTGGCATTGATTCTTGAACGACTCGTCTTCTGGATGACGACTCTTACCAGGCAAACAGCCGTCAGAGAAAATCTCTTGGCCCATTTCCATACTTCTTATCCAGAGGAAACGGTATTGAATTTTGAGCCACGCAATCATCCGTTGGTGATCTTCTATCGCTCTGTCATTCAAACCAAAGCAAGAGATTTTGAATCGTTTCAGCGGCGTATCAAAATTGGTTTTCAACGTGTAAGTCCTCCGTTGCGTCGATACGACACAGCGTTGTCAACCATCGTCGCGATTTCGCCATTACTGGGTCTCCTGGGTACCGTTCTGGGTCTGATACGTTCCTTCGAAGGGCTGGGGCTTGAACAACCTTTGGAGAATGCAGAGGTAGTAATATCCGGGATCAGTGAGGCTCTTGTTTCAACTGCAATTGGATTGGTGATTGCAATGATTACGCTTGCTTTTACTAACTTATTTCGAAGTTTCAGTCGAACGCAAAAATACGAACTTCAATTGTTTGCAACCAGCCTTGAAGAACAGTTTTTAATTCAACATTAACTCACCATGGATTTTGGCAACGAATTTGACCAGGAGAACGATCTGACCATCAATATTCTTCCCATGATTGACGTACTTTTCGCCATACTTCTTTTTTTTGTTCTTTCCAGCCTGATACTCAGTAGCAACAGAGTAGTGGAGATCAATCGACCAAAGGCGACGACTACCACAACGATCGGCTCGGATGACGTCATTGTCAGCATCAAAAAGAATGGAGAGCTCTTTATCAATAGCGAACCAAGCAATCAAACCACACTCCTCAACGATCTCAGCATCATCACGCAGCAAAATGCATCAAAGAAACTACTCATTGATGCCGAGCAGACCATTGAATATGGTGTCATTTTCAGTATCATTGAAAAGGCTAAATTAGCAGAATTTGAATCCATTGGCCTAGTCACAAGCCCTCAGACAAAAGCCAGAAAATGACCGCCAAATAATGAAACATTTAAAATCCAATGTAATCTTTTATTTAATCATTTCAATTTCCATTCATGCGCTTCTGCTCTTCTTGATCAGAGAAAAAAAAGAGTATGCCTTGCTCCCGAAAAACCAATCCAACGTCGTGATCATTGAGTTGGCTGCTTTACCGAGTACGAAGGAGGCGAAGCAACGACCAGAAGATCAGGCCATCACCGAGCAAGCCAATCCCCAAGAGAATGAGCAAGACGAACCGATCCAACAAAAGGCTGTTGCGTTATCTGATCGGATACAACCACCCAACGCTGAACAACCAACTCCTGCGCCCACGTCCACTGCAGCCCCGCAACTTAGCCGGACCCCAGCTCCAATCCTGAGACAGTCGCCCAAACATTCCAGCAAGCGCCATGGTTCAGATACCAAACCACTTCAGGAACAACAACCCTCGGCCATCGCGTCGACCCGTGAGAAGCCATCCAGCTCTAAGAGGAAACAGGATCAAGAACAATCCAACAATGTCAAGCAGGGGATGACCACTGGACAGCAACACTCGCCGCAGACGTCGTCAATCCAGGTGGGGGAAACAAGCAAGGTCAAACCTCGCCGCGTTGTGGAATGTCTGTCGTGCCCAAAACCTCGATACCCCAAACGTGCACTGCGACGAGGCATTGAAGGAGAACCCAGAGTTCTGATCACAATCAACAGCAATGGACGGGTGCAAAACGTACAACTGGAACGATCGAGCGGTAATCCTGAAATCGACAATGCAGCGTTGGATGCTGGACGTCGATCACGATTCAAAGCCATCGACGGTGGTGCGCGGGTACCAGTCAGTTACAGCATCGTGATCAAAGGGAGTGACAAGCACCAAAAAGCAATTGAGAAACAAGAAAAGCAGCGTTACACCTTGCCGGCTCAGACAGGCGCGCAGAAACAGCCAACAACTACAAGCGCAGAGTGAAACCAACTTGATAGGCACGACCTGGTAATGAAAACCCGCTCATATCTCGATATCCAGTATCTAAGATATACTTTGTATCAGCATATGAATACTGCCTGTGATCAAATAGATTGAGAACTCCAAAGTTTATTTTAAAGTTTGAGCCGACGGCCCAAGATGCCAACAAATCCCAGCGGATATAAGAAGAAGGTATGAAAAGTTCACTATCAGCGGGAACCCGGGCACGTGCGAATGCTGTGCCAATCAACTCAGCCGACCAGCCATCATCAGGCTCATGATATCCAACAGCAACGATTGCCTTGGGAGGATCAATGCTTGTAAGTGGCTGGTTGATCTCCAGATCATTGCCAACCGTATAATTGAACCCTGATCGAATCTTCAAGCCATAGCCATCCGGAACAGTTGAGTACTCAGCACTACCCTCAACACCATAGGTAACAGCTTGCTCTGCGTTGACAGTTTGATATTGTGCAACACATCGGCCTTGCTCAAATTCACAATTCGTGCCAACAAATCGCCCTGCTTCGATGAAATTACTGTATCTGTTGTAATACCCAGTTAAACTGTATTTAAAATACTCATAATGCGCTCTCAAACCTAATTCAAGTCCATCGCCAGTTTCAGGTTTAAGATCTGGATTACTGATTGTCTGATACCCTGAATTCAAATTCGTAAATCCACTGTTAATTTCACTATAAAGAGGCATTCTGAATGATCGATTATAATTCATCCAAATAACATGTGATTCATCCAAACTCCATAGTGCAGCCAAGCGCCAAGTTGGAGTGATTGCATCGGAGCTACCAGCCAATGCTCCATTTTTTTCAAAAGTTGAATCTGACAGTGGATTCATCAAATATGATTCATAACGAAGCCCTGCAATCAATTTTAGGGAGTCAATTATCAACGTGTCTTGTAAAAATGCTCCAAGACGATTCGTCAGTGAGTCAGGATAATCTTTGACCGGAAAGTTGCCAAGCGGCAACTCTCTGGTCTTCGAACCATCTTCTACATTTGTCTGAATGCGATCTCTGCGGCGCGAATTGAAGGTTCTTGAATAATCAACTCCATAATTTAGCTCGTGAATCAGGTCGCCAAATAACACTTCCTGTTTCCGTGAAAGATTAAAACCAGAAACTTGACTCACTGCCGTGGTCTTTGCATTCCGCTCCAACTCTGCAGACGTGGTCGTGCGATGCTCAAACCTCTGATCCACTTGAGAGGCATCTTGAAAATAGATATCAAACTTCATCCCTGAAAAAAGTGGATTCTCCATCAAGGAATCAAATTCCAACGAAGCGACGAGTTGCCAAAGTTGATTTGTGATTGTTTCCTCATCTTGATTCACGACGTAGCCCCATTCTCCTGATGGCAAATTACCTTGGCCAATTGTTGTTCTTGTAATTTGCCTGGAACCAACTGTATTTAATCGAAATTTCAAATCTTCGGAAAATGGAATCATGATTTGTGCATTAAAACCAGCACCGTCATTGTTTTGGCGATTAACCAAATCAGAATCAGCGATCGGATGGGGCTCTTCTGAGTCAGAACGACTGACACTCAACAAACCCATAATTCCGTTTGAATCCTCAGCTGCAAATCGAACAAGTTCAGACACGCTGTTGTTCTCTGAGCTGAGCATGACAACCGCTTGAGCAGCACGATCATCCTCTCCTAAAAATACTTCTGGATGAAGGGATGAAAAAGAGACAACACCACCAAGGGCCCCATCTCCATACAGGACTGATGCAGGGCCTTGGATAATATCAACGTCACCAATATTCAATAAGTCAATCCACTGGCCTCGCGTCTGACGGAAAGGGCCAAACTCAAACCGTTCCGGCAAGCGAACACCATTCAGCTCATAGAGAATGCGATTGACATCCAAACCGCGAATATTGATATCTTCGATTCCATACCGCCTACTTCGGCGCACCTCAATCCCAGGTTGGTAGCGAAACAAATCCTTAAAATTAATCACCCCTCGCCGGTCCATTTCTTCACGATCAATCACCGTAAAACTGGAAGGTTGCTCGTAACTAGGGTCATCAAGCTCTTCGCCAACGGTGATAATTCTCAATTCTTCTTCTGCGAATGAAGGGATTGGAGTAAAAACAATACAGAGATAGGCAAAGGCAATCGACAACGAAGAAGAGGACTGAAAAAAAGCTAAAATCAAGCGAAGTAAATTATTACCCAAGGCCTCATTTCAATAGATTATTATTTTGACAAAAAAATAATCGCTGCCTTTGTCATATGATACAAATTCGTGCAACCTCGTTGGCTTCTTATTTTATTCATCATATTTGCGTCGAAGGTTGATTCGAAATTTGCTACCAAAATCAACTGGGAGTGATCAGTTTAGCCGGATGCTCATAACGATGGCGTAACGCAGCAGAGCCATCGCTTCAGATAGAAAAGTGCAAAGAAGCTTCTCAAATCTGCCGTGGAACGTGACTTTCAACAGAGATCCGACCCCTTGAAACAATCCGAGTCCGCGTCATGAGATTTCATCCATACCCGTCATACCTCCTGGCTGACGAACAAGTCGCTGATTTGATCCTTTGTGGTCACTCTCCACCCCTGAAGGAACGACTACTCTGTAACGAGTAGAACAAGTTCAGAATTGATCGCTATTGATTCTTAAGAGCAGAGGACACAAGCTCGTTTCACAGCTAAAAAGGAGCAAGGTTCTAGAAACTTGAAAAATGATGAAACTTGTCGCAAAACTGAAAGGCTTTAAAGATTATTCGGACCTTAAAGCAACGCTTTCCAACAAAAAAGGAAATCAAATATTAGATACAATTACACATACTGGTGATTTCAACGGGAGATTTGTTTTTAGATTTGAGAAAGGTGAGCTACCAGGCAAGAGAAAGAGGAAAAAAGCTAGCCTGAAAATCACCCTTGAAAGTCTCAACGATAGCAATGAGGCTAATTTGTTCACAGGCGGAGAAGAATTTACATTTTCTCCTCTCAAACAATTTAAGAGATTTCGACTTGCCAAAAAAAAGAAGAATTCCTCCCGTTCTTTCTTTACCCAAGGAACTCTGATTACCCAGGAGACTACTGGTCCTGTTTTTACTTCGCCAACATCAGTTGATTCCATCACTGAAGGCTCAACCTCTGGCACAGCCATCTATCTGGCCGCTGCCACAGGTAACAATACTCCCCTTATCTATTCATTAACTGGACAAGATGCCAATTTTTTAGCCATCAATCCCAATAATGGTGAGGTGGCGATTATGGAGAATACTGATCATGGCGCAAAATCAAGTTATCTCTTTAATATTATCGCCACAGACAGCGAAGGACATTCAACAACAAGCAGTCCGCTAACTCTTTCAATCAATAAAGACCTGCCTCCTAGCTTCACTTCACCAATAACGGTGACCCCTATTAAAGAGGATAGTCCACTAGGATCCATAATTTATAACGCATCTGCAACAGATAACAGTGGGGAAGTCACCTTCTCACTAAGTGGAACAGATGCAGCTTCATTCAAGATTGATGCCACATCTGGCGCTGTGAGCACCCAGGATGATTTCAACATCGCTAGCAAAGATAGCTATAGTTTCACCGTTGTTGCCACTGAAAGTGGGGATAAAAAACAACAAACGTCACTTCCATTAACCCTGAATATCACCAAAGCAGGAGCCACCCTTACAAAAATTGTCAGGAAAGACATTCTCCCACCCGAAACTACAACCTTTAGCGATTCGATTTCATGTGAGATTGGAACGATTAACAATGACACCATTCAAGATCCTTCTCCCTCAGACAAAGACACCATCGTAATCAAAAGCAACCAGTTCAACAAGCTGGATAGCATATTTACTGCTTTTGGTGCCAAGTTTATCAATATTGAAGATTTTAAAATTGAAGCATCAAATGATGGAAGCGCTGAGTTGGATCTGAGTGGAATCGCAAATGGAAAATCATTCATTTTTTCACCAAGCACTTTCACTGCCGCAACAACGTATCAGAATTGGGGTACACCTGGGATCGCAAATTATGATTTTTCCGAAATCAGATCTCAACACGGCATCAATTTAAACAATGCTGACTCAGGCCTGCCAACAAATCGAGACCGTATAAAAATTGAGGGCACTCTTGGCCCTGACACCGTGGAAGGATTGTCTGGTGATTCCCATCTCCTCGGTGGCCCTGGCATTGACAACCTCAGGGGTTCCACAGCGGGACAATCTACGATTGCAGGAGGAACTGGCCAGGACATCATCACTTTTCCCAATCAGAATGTGCAAAACACGATTGATTTAACGGGTCAAACAACGACGACTAGCAGGGATACGATTACTGGGTATGTGGGCGCAAATGCAGCCACAAAACAGGCTGGCTCCTTTGACCTGATTCAGATCAACGATGGGGCATTCCCAAATTACACCGCAGGTGCGACTGTTCAGCAAAAAACTATCATTGAGGCAGGGGCTTCACCTTCAATGGCCAACATTTTGATCGTAGGTCTTGATGCTGAGATCAAAAGCCAAGTCTTCCCGACTGGTAATCAAGGGCTGTTGGCCTTTGCAACAGATACCAGTAAGTTGGTGTATGCTCCGGCTGGAAACTTCACAGCAAATACGCAGGAATTGCTCCAGCTTGACAGCAATATCTTCTCAGCGCCTGACCAAATCAAGGTTATCGACGCTTAACTATTTTAAGTGAAATTAATTTGAAATTTTGATCCAGGGTTCATTCAGATAGAGAAGTTATTGGTAGATATTGTAGAAAATTGGATTCGTTTCTTCTTACCTCAATAATCGTTGCCGACATAATCAAGGCTTTTATAACAACGCTTCCCTTCTGCAACCCATCAATCGACTCGTCCAATGTTCGGCATAGGCACGATTCGCCTGTTGCTCCTCCGGATCCGTCGTATCCAGCACATGGGGCATAGTGCCAGCGATCGCACCATTGGTGACACAAAACATCGACTTCTGAAAACTCACGCAGATCTGCACGTGAACATCAACCTGACCGCGCTCATGATCGTCGTACCAACGATTCAACTCCGCCGGCAGATTTCTGTACATATCTTTCATGCACAAACTTGGAGGGATACCAGCACCCATGCTGGGGATCGGATCGGCATAGAGCGCGCCGTACTTGAAATCGCTGATGTCCGGTGAAATCTGACGTGCCTGTGCGTTGTACGACACCGTGCCAAGAAACGGCATTCCTCTGAAAAAGACCGCTTCCACATACGGCACGGCCACATCCACCAAGAAGGTGAGTCCTGCCTCCGGTGGCAACACCCAGATCTCCTCTCCGGCGATCGACACTTTGTAAGTGATCGGATGAGCGGCTGCCGCCACCAGGCCGTCTCGGATGTGATGCACCACATCTTTCACACTGACCACTTCCTTGATTCTGTAACGGCGGGCCAAGTCGATGAACAGATCGCTCATCACCCGCCAGAACAGCCCCAGGCAATAAATCGTGGTGAGGGAACGTATCGACTCCGGTGCGAAACCTGGATAGAGGCGATTGGTCATCGCCAGCAAAGGATCATGCCGGGATTTGCGTTGGATGATCGTTCGGCAGGCCTGCTGAAATGCCTCGCTGTCCAGATAGGCATCCAGGCCACCAGTGCCATGCCAGAACATCGCCTTCTGGCAGTACTCGGCGTATTCGAAATTGATGCGGTCACCGAGGAGATGGTCCCAGATTCTCTGGACCGTGATGCCCTCATGGAAGAAGCGCATCACCGGGAAAGGGTTGAGAAGTTGCTTCTCACCTTGATCCACAAGGTTTCGGCTGTACGCATCCAAAACAAGCCCATAACTCTCAAGCACATTGACCACCTGGAGAAGGTGATCTGGTGTGTCTTTCAAGAGCGGCGTGTCACTGAGCAGACGCCGGATCAGCTCTTCCTGATCGGGAAGAGTTGGAGCTTCCACCTGGAGGGGTCGAGTGGTTGTGGTGGTCATGAGAGCCCTCCGCTGAGCTGACTGAGGCTTGTGGTGGCCGCTTCACTGAGGCCAGAGAGCAGTTCAGGTGCCAGGCCGAGAACAAGAACGCCAAGGGTGAGTGCGATGGCTGGCACCTGTTCACGCAACGGGACGCTCTGGAGGATACGGGGATTGACAACAGCACCGGCAGCAATGGCCAGACGCCCGAAGAAAGCACGATTTACGAGCAGCAGGAAATAAACCGCCGTCAACCCAGAGCCAACCATCGAGAGCAGTGTGGCCAGTGGGAACGGTTGGAGACTGCCACGAAAGATCAGAAATTCCGAAATGAATCCAGCCATACCAGGAATACCTGCACTGGCCATAACGCCGATGATCATCAACGACCCCGTCAGTGGCAAACCCCGTTCGGGATTCAGCAGCCCACGCAGCACATTGAGATCACGGGTTCCGGTGCGCGCGTAGACAACGCCCACCGCCAGGAAGAGAACACCTGAGATCAAGCCATGACTGACCATCTGAAAGAGGGCACCCATCAAGCCGAGCGGAGTGGCCGCGGCCGCAGCCAGGAGCACATAACCCATGTGGCCCACAGAGCTGTAGGCCACCATCCGCTTCATGTCGGTTTGAGCGATAGCAGCAAGAGATCCATACAGCACTGAAATCGCCGCCCAACCAGCCAGCCATGGGGATGCAACCTGCCAGGCCTCTGGAAACAAGCCAAGACAGAAGCGCAGCAAGCCATAGGTTCCAAGCTTGAGCAAGACCCCAGCTAACAACACCGAAACAGGGGTTGAGGCTTCGGTGTGGGCATCAGGCAACCAAGTGTGGAAGGGGAACAGCGGAATTTTGATCCCGAAGCCGATCAGGAGAGCACCCATCAACACCAACTGACTGGTCATGCCCATCTCTCCGGAGAGGATCGGCCGCAGGCTGAAATCCATCGTGCCGGTCACCAAGGCCAGCCCAAGAAAAGCCAACAGGATCAACACCCCTGACACCGCCGTCACAATCAGGAACTTGGTGGCGGCATAGGCACGATTCGCACCTCCCCAGACAGCGATGAGCAACCAGAGAGGAATCAGTTCCAGCTCGTAGAACAGGAAGAAGAGCAGGAGGTTCTGGGCAAGAAAGGCTCCATTCACAGCGCCGCTGATCACCAAAAGCAAGGCGAAATAGATGCGGGGTCTGTTCGTGATTTCCCTGGAGGCAACGGCCGCCACCAAACAGAGCACCCCGTTCATCAGCACCAGGGGCAGGGACAGACCATCCACCGCAAGGGCATAGTCCAGGCCGATCACATGGACCCAGCGGGCTTGCTCCACCAGCTGAAGCCCTGCCTGATCAGGATCAAAGGGCAAAAGCAGCGCAAAGCTGGCCACGCATTGCACGGCAAGCAACACGATGGTCAGCTCACGCAACCTTGCGCTGGAGGCTGAGCCCGGCCAAATAATCAGAGCAAGAGCTCCGAGGAAGGGAATGAGAAGCAGGAGCGACAAATACATCTCAGGTGATCAGGTGAGGAACCAGCTCACCGAGGTGAGGAAAAGAACAATCGCCACAAGCACCGTGAGCACATACGACTGGCTTTGGCCACTCACACTCAGCTTCAGGCCTTCGGCGCTCTGCATCGACAGGCGGGCCACCCCATGGAGCACCCCATCGACAACATTGCGATCAAACCAGAACGCAAGCCGCGAGAATCCAGCCACCACGTTGACGATCGTGATTCTGTAGAAGCGCTCGGTGTAGAAGTCGTAAGCGAGAAGATCCTGGAACCAGCGCAAAAGCGGGTTCAGGGAACGGGACCAGGCTTTGCTCAACGGCAGAACAGCCCCGGCGACAAGACCGATCAGCCCACTGCCAACGACCAGAGCTGCAGCCCAGAGAGGGAACGCCAGCAAACCATCAAGCGACTCGAGACGAACCAGCAGGACCGGGGTCAGCACCACCACCACAGACAGCGCCACCATCGGAAGGGCCATCTGCCAGTTCACTTCAGCAGCACGGCGGGATTTGATCAGGACATCGCCAAGGAAGACGTGGCGGAACACCCGCACAAGATTGAGGGCAGTCAGTGCATTGGTGAGCAGGAACACCGCCATGAAGGGAACGGAGCGGACACTCAGCAACTCGATGCCTTGCGCCATGGCCAGAAACCCACCCAGAGGAAGGAAGGCAACCAGCCCGGCACCACCGACCAAATAGGAGGTCGTCGTGGCTGGCATTCGACTACCAAGTCCACCAAGCTCTGTGATGTCTTGACAGTTTGTGGAAGCGATCACCCCTCCAACGCTCATCGACAACAAAGCCTTGGAGACGGCGTGGGTGTATAGGAGAAGCAAAGCAAGAACAGGAATCTGCAACGCGATCGCGATAAACACCAAACCAAGGTGGGCCGTTGTTGAGTACGACAGGGTCCGCTTGATATCCACTTGAGCGATGGCGACGAGGGAACCACCGATGGCGCTGATGCTGCCGATCACCAGCAGTACCGCTAGGGCCACTGGCGAAAGCTGAAGGATCGGCATCACTTTCAGAAGCACGATGGCTCCACAGGTGACAACGACAGAATTGCGAAGGATCGAGGCCGGATTCGGACCTTCCATCGCTTCATCCAGCCAGAGGTGCATTGGAAATTGGGCACATTTCCCAGTAGGTCCGGCAATCAAGCCAAGACCAAGCAACGTCGCGGCGAAGGATGTGAGGTTGTTCTGAGCAGCCCAGGCATAGAGATCGCCGAATCCCATCACACCCGAAAAGCTGCAAAGAGCGACAACGCCCATCAGCAGAAGAACATCACCCACGCGTTTGGTGAGGAAGGCATCCCGCGCGGCGGTGACGACCAGCGGCTGGGCATACCAAAAACCGACCAATAAGTAGGTGGAGAGTGTGAGCATCTCCAGCAGGAAGTAGCTCTGAAACAGTGAATCGCTCAGCACCACACCACTCATCGCTCCCTCGAAAAAACCAAGAAGCGCAAAGAAACGGGCCAAAGCCCATTCCTTATCCATGTATCCAAGTGAATACACCTGAGAGAACAGACTCAGGCCCGTGATCAGCTCAAGGGCAACAAGGTTGTTCAGCGTCAGGCTGAAGCTGATGTCCAATTCGAGATCAGCCACCGTGAGCCAGGGGTAGCTGAGATCCACAGGACCTTGAAGAAACACTTCCTGCAGCAGGAGACTGCCGTGCACGAAAGCAAGCAGGGTCAGGAGGATGTTCAGGTAAGCCGCAGGACGGTGGGCCTGACGACGGAACCAACCTGAAGCCCATGGCAGGGAAACGACCATGCCTGCGAACCCATAGAGAGGGATCAACCAGGCTGTTTGGGTCGGGAGAGAGAGCTCCGGAGTCACAACATCAAGCAGGGTTGGGATCGGGCCTGTCCTGTACTGGCCGGCGAATCTAAGCGGGTGTTTGCGTTTTGCAGCGCTTTATGTCAAAGCGCTTGATTTGGTCTGAACAACTCAGCTGCGACGCAGGGCTCCGCTGGGTTCCAGGGCAGGCTCCACCTCCTGATGAGGCCGAGCAATGATATGAGCAGCAACCAAGCCATCTCCTACGCGCTCACAGGCATCGGCACCAGCACGGACAGCGGCGTTGACGGCTCCCGTTTCTCCACGGACCATGACGGTGACGTACCCACCACCGACATACTCACGGCAGATCAGGGTCACCTCTGCCGCTTTCGTCATCGCATCCGCCGCTTCAATCGCCGGAACCATTCCGCGGGTTTCGATCATGCCGAGGGCAATGCCGCTGACCGGAGATGGAGCGATCGCCGCGGAGCTCCCTGATGGTTTGGCGATGGCACCACCCTTGCCTGCTTGAGACGGCCTGCCTCGGGACGCGGTCGGACGTGATGAGCTGGGCGCAGAAGACTTCGTTTGGGAAGAAGCTCCATCACTGGAACCGCTGCTGACCGGGGTCACATTGACCGTCTTGGCGGCAGCGGAGCTGCGGGTTGTGCGGCGCCTTGGTGTGGGTGATGGAGTAGCCATAAAAAGAAGAGGTGGATGCGGAACGGAAGCGGAGGAACAGGAGTGGAGATCCTTATCCGTCCGGCGTCCAGAAGTCGATGATTCCGCCGATCGTCAGATCGGTCAGGACGGTGTTGTCGGGACAGGCATGGCGTGCAGCAGAACCACTCGCTGTGAACACCCAGTTGCCTTCACGGGCACCAACAGGATCCACTGCAACGAGCTTCTTGCCTTTGTTGTTGCGGAGAATGCGCAGGTGCATGTGATCGAGTCCTGCAACCCGATAGGTGCACACGAGAGTTCCCATCACCTGCATGATTTCCATCAGCTGGTACTGCCTCCTGGTGGTTGACTCGCAGGCGCGGCCTGGGAAGGCGGAGATTGTGCAGCCTTCGGAGGCGCAACGGGTGCAGCGGTGGGCGTCGCGGCAGGAGCTGCGGTCTTGGGCGGATCAGGTTCCCAGTGATCGATGATCCCAACAATGGTGAGATCACTGGGATAAGACTTGCTGCCGGCTGCTTCCCGGGCAGCTGAACTGCTGACGCAGATCACCCAATCGCCGGGTTTGGCACCGACGGCATCCACCGCGACCTTCTTGGCACTGCCATCCTGAACCACCTGCAGGTGTTTGTGTTCAAAATCCGGAATCCGGTTGGTGGAGACAAGTGGCTTGATGACCTTGACAATCAGCATGATCAGTGAGCCTCCTGGATCTGAGGGTCGAGAGTGGAACCAACGACTTCGGCTGGTGCGGTCTGATGGCGGTCCCGGATCGTGAGACAGGTATGAAGCAGACCATCTTTAACGAGCTCGGAATAGCGAGCTGCAATCGCTTCATTGACCCGTTGGCAGTCGGCGATCGCCCGCTCCCGGGCTCCGGGCACACGACCCGAGTAATCGAAGCGAACCACGATGGGGATGGGTAGATCGCGGGAGACGTTGAGCCCCTTGAAAATCTTGACGCCAACATCCAGATCGGGTGCGCCCTCTTCAACCGTGTCGAGATGGGCGAAATAGGTGAGGTTGCGCAGATGAACCTCCTTGAAACCAATGCCAACCCCAATGAAACGCTCGGCGTGGCCTGCATCGGGGTAAGGGCCCTGATGCAGATCCTGCACGTAGTCGATCTGGGAAAAATTGTTGGTCAGGAGCTGCGTGATGAACCGTTGCATGCCTTGTTCCATCGGTCCTGGAGCCGCGGATGCAACCGCATCACTGACCACCTGCTGGGCTTGATCCGCTGTCATCGATGCCGTTGCGGAATGCAGATCGCGGGCACACACCCACTGATCAAGAACCATCTCGCTGTCACGATTCGGGGAATGCACCCGGATGGCGTCCGTGTCGGTGTCGAGACCGATCAGGAGCAGGTCAACCGAGGCACCACAACAGAAACTGTTCTCAACCGTCTCACGAAAATCAAGAAGTCTCTGAAGGCCTGCGGAAGCGGCGAGTTCATCATTGCTTCCATGGGCAGCACATCCCTGGTGAAGGGGATCGAGGGAACTGAAGTGGTAGGTCACCACCTTCAAATATCGAGTGGGTTCCGTTGCGGGGTTGGGTACCCCCTCGCGATAGCGGCGGTGCTCGGTTTTCACCCAACGGTTGACGGTGTTCTCCACATCGAACATCGCTCCGGCATGGGAGCGGCGACGAACTGCACTGAAAGGAATCCTCAGGGCGTAAGCGACGCTGTGCGCCAGACGACCATCAGCACAGGGACTCACATCGAGAAGATGAATTCCGCACTCGAGCAGAAACTGCTCGAACCGATGAGCAGCTTCACTGCCTGAGGCACCACAGAGGGGATCGTCCTGAAAAAATCGATCACTGAACAAGCGGTGGGACTCAAACACGCACCATGCGAACAGGGCACGCATGTCCAGTGGCCGAACCCATGATTTGTCGAGCACATGCTGTGGCAGGTCGAAACCCAGTTCGGCCCGGGTCATGCGCTGGGCCTGCTCGATGAAATCAGTGTCGTGCTGGAGAGCAGACACCTTCTGCAACAAGGGCACAATCCGATCAAAGCGGCCCTTCACCTCATCTTCGTAAGCCCGAAGAACACCATTCGCTGTCGCGTCCGTGAGCGGATGCTGCCGATGCGTGATCGGCAGAGATGATCGGCTCAGGTTGAACGGAACTGGACGCGACACCGATCGTTTGCTGTCACGTCGCACCCAGCCGGGTTGCTGAGGAACCGGACGTCGATTGTCCTGACTGGTGCGAATTCGGCCACCAGCAACGGTGCCTGAAGCAAGCACCGCAGCCTTTCCAGCACTGGTGAGGGCACGACGGCGCTCAAGGGCGAGTTCGCGCGGGCTCATCGTTGACGAAGTGGCCGCTGTGGAATCTTGATCAGCTTGATCAGCGCGCGATTCAGATTGGAAGCGCTGTCGACGGGACGGAGCGGTGGGGGCCTGTGCTCGCCCGCCGGAAAAGGGCATGGAGCGAACCATCAGCCGATCAACCCCGTGCGCCGCCAGAAACCGTGATCAGCGATCCCTTCTCCGTGTTTCCACTGGAACCGGTGACACGGCTGACGGGCCACTCGATCTCTTCATTGCGCTTGCGCTCATAGGGGGCCATCGCGCTCATCGGGCCTGGACGGGAGGGATTACGACGACGGGCGGATGCTCCTTCTGTGCCGGTGACGTGTTCACCGCGGTCCCAGTCATCACCTGTGACCTTGGTGGACGAGCCCTCACCCGTAACCCGGGATGCAGGAGTGGCGTCAGAAGGTTCTGCAACAGCGACGGGTGGTGTTGGCTGAAACTGACGGGATTGCCGGTTCTGGAACTCGCGATTGTCGAAGCGGAACTGCTCGGTGCCGGTCACCTTGCCGCCCGCCATGTCAAAAGGGCCGGTGATGCGATTCCCCTGCTCATAGGTGGTTCCGGTGACACCATTTCGTGTGTCGCGCTGCTGCTGGGCTGCACGGGCTGGTGACATCACGCTGAAACGCGTCCAGGCAGCCCCTTCAGGGACTTCAGCGTGAGTCTCAGTACCGGCAGGTGCATCAGCACCGCAAGTGGATGCGAGTTGATCAGCACCCACATAAGGCGTACCGGTTACCGCTTCGCAGGCACCGCGTTCGGCACCGGTCATCACACCACCAATACCAGGCTGAAGACCGGTCATTGGCGCTGCAGGTGTACCAGGACGCACTGGAGTGCGCTCTCGGATCGCCTGCACTGCAGGGGTGCCGCAATGCTGACCAGCATCCTCGAGTCCTGCATAGGGAGTGCCTGTGACCGCCTTGCAGGTTCCTGGCTCATCACCGGTGACACGCTCGGAACGCCCGGTGCGTGTACCGCTCACCACCTGGTTGCGATTGGTAATGCTGAAACCAACCTTGGCGGCCTCAGGCTCAGTCTTGCCGCCGCAGAAGGCATTGACCTGCTCGGCGCTGATGTACTGGTCGCCGGTGACACGGTGGCATGAGCCGAACTCATCACCGGTGACGCTGGAGGAACGGCCCACCATGGTGCCGGTGACGCCGGAGCCGGACAGGGTGGCTGACAAACCGACCTTGGCCGCTGGTCGACCATCGGGCAAGGGATCGGAACCTAGATATTGATCACCTGTTAAAGCGCGGTTTGCACCGGCTTCATCGCCGGTCACGCTGGAAGAGCGACCAACCATCACACCACTGACGGGGCGTCCCTGCTCAGTGAGGCTGTGGCCGACTTTGCGGGGGGAGAGATTGCCACCTCCGCAGTAGTTCGCTGCCTGATTCGCGGAGATGTATTCCGTGCCGGTCACCGTCTTACAGGTGCCTGGCTCATCACCTGTGACCTTGCTTGAACGTCCAACTTCATTGCCGGTGACACGGTTTCCATGACTGGTGGAACTGACGCGCACCTTCGCTGGTGTGGTGAGTTCGGGCGGAGACTGGCAGAACGTCTGGAAGACTTCCGACCCGAGATATTCAGTACCGGTGATTGAACGGCAAGTGCTGGCTTCGTTGCCGGTGGTCTTCACAGACCTGTTGGCCTGGGTACCGGTCACCGTCTGCCCGGATGACGTGGTGCTCTCACCAACTTTCCAGTGAGCATCTGCCGCAGCAGCCTGCTTGGCACCATGGCGATTGGGTCCGCTTGGACGTGTAATACCGGCGCTCTGCTTGTTGCGAGCACCCGCCTTGGCGCGCAGCTCGCGCACCTGTTGAGCCAATTCGCGACTGGTGAGGTCTGGATTGGCTTGCCGTGCAACGGCGGCTGCGCTGGTGGGTTGCTTACCAGCTGTTTTGCCGTGCTTGGACATCGCCACGCGACGAGCCAGAACAAGGGCTCGACTTGGATTTTCGATCGCCCGGCGCTTGGGGGATGCCGATCGGCGCTCACCGGCTGGTGCACGATCAATGCGCAGGCTCAGTTGCGGTGCTCTGGAACTGAGAGCGGATTTTTCAGCCGCGCGTGAACCACCACAACCGCAACCCTTTTTGTCGTCTGAGGTCGCTGAGGATTGTGGTGCTGCTTTGGCGTGTCGCGCCACATCGGCACGATTTCGATCTCGACTGGTATCGGCCGTCTTTCCACGGCGGGACAAGGCGTCACGACGAGCCAGAACAAGCTCTCGGCTGGGATGTTTCTGGGGCTTCACCGTGGAGGAGCGAGACACAGCAGTTGTGGTGAAACTGACGGTGCGATGGGGAGCGACCGGTCGTTGCGGAGCTACAGCAACGGATGCGGTCGACGCCCGCGTAACCGGTTCGTCAGTAGGGTTCGCATTGGTGCGCGTCGGACGAGCGTCAGCCGCTGTGCGCACACGGTTGGCGCTGACAGCTGCGGCAGCAGTCGACTTCTTACCGGAAGTGGTCAGTGCCTTGCGGCGCTCGAGTGCGAGTTCGCGACTGGAAAGTCTTGCCATGTCCGCCCAGGGGTGTCGTCGTGAAGTGAAGGGACTCCTGCCCTTCGAAAAAAGCTGGAGCCCTGAACTGAAGTCAGGGCTCAGAACCAATTAGGTCGAGGGATCAGCGCCCCTCGAAGACCACGAAGCAGGAACCCTGGCTCTGGGTGTAGGCGTCGTAGCCGACCATGCGCACGTGGTGATCGGGGTAAGCGCGATGGCAAGCCTCAAGCTCACTGACGATCAGGTTGAGATCCTTCTCACCAAAGAAGGGAAGCTTCCAATACGACCAGTAAGAGGCCATGGAATTGCTGGGGTGAACGTGCTCGATGAGCGGGCTCCAACCCTGGGCAATGATGTAGGAGATCTGGTCATAGATCTCGTCCTGGGTCATCGGCGGGAGAAAGCCGAAGGTCTCCAGGGTGGCGACTGTTTGATAGTCACCCACGGTGCTCTGGAAAGGCATGGGGATCCTGGGTGTAAGGAAAAAGGGGTGGCCGATTGCATCAATCGGCCGTTGAGACGATCAGCTGATCAGTTCTGAACGTCGAGCTTGTCGACGGTGTCGAACTCGAACTTGATCTCCTTCCAGGTCTCGAGGGCGATCGCCAGCTCAGGGCTGTGCTTCGCGGCTTCCATGAGGATGTCGCGGCTTTCTTTCTCGATCTCGCGACCAGCATTGCGGGCCTTGACGCAGGCCTCGAGGGCCACACGGTTGGCAGCAGCACCTGCGGCAGAACCCCAGGGGTGACCGTGGGTACCACCACCGAACTGGAGAACGGAGTCGTCGCCGAAGATCGCAACCAGGGCTGGCATGTGCCAGACGTGGATACCGCCGGAGGCAACAGCGAACACACCAGGCATGGAACCCCAGTCCTGATCGAAGAAATTGCCGCGGCTGCGATCTTCAGGAACGAAGGATTCGCGTAGCTGGTCGATGTAGCCGAGGGTGGTCTGACGATCACCTTCCAGCTTTCCGACCACGGTGCCGGTGTGGAGTTGGTCACCACCGGACAGGCGCAGACACTTGGCGAGGACGCGGAAGTGGATGCCGTGCTTGGGATGACGGTCGATCACCGCGTGCATGGCACGGTGGATGTGCAGGAGCATGCCGTTCTTGCGGCACCACTTCGACAGACCGGTGTTGGCCGTGAAACCGCCGGTGATGAAGTCGTGCATCACGATCGGCATGCCGAGTTCCTTGGCGAACTCAGCGCGCTCGTACATCTCTTCCGGTGTGTTGGCGGTCACATTCAGGTAGTGACCCTTCTTCTCACCGGTCTCCTGTTCGGACAGCTTGATGGCTTCCGCAACGAATTCGAAGCGGTTCTGCCAGCGCTGGAACGGCTGGGAGTTGATGTTTTCGTCGTCCTTTGTGAAGTCCAGACCGCCGCGAAGGCACTCATAAACGACACGGCCATAGTTCTTACCGCTCAGGCCGAGCTTCGGCTTGATGGTGCAACCCAGCAGAGGACGGCCGTACTTGTTCATCCGGTCGCGCTCGACCTGGATACCGTTCGGCGGGCCGTAGCAGGTCTTGATGAAGGCCAGCGGGAAGCGCAGGTCTTCCAGGCGCAGGTGCCTTAGAGCTTTAAAACCAAAAACGTTGCCGACAAGTGAGGTCAGAACGTTGGTGATCGATCCCTCTTCGAACAGGTCGAGGGGGTAGGCAATGAAGGCATAGAAGGATTCCTTGTCTCCAGGGACATCCTCGATGCGGTAGCAACGGCCCTTGTAGAAATCGAGGTCGGTGAGGAGCTCGGACCACACAGTGGACCAGGTGCCAGTGGACGATTCAGCAGCCACAGCGGCGGCCACTTCTTCCTTGGGAACACCTTCCTGGCCGGTGCACTTAAAGCAGGCCAGGAGATCTGTATCTAGGGGAACATAATCAGGAGTCCAGTACGTGTCCCTGTACTCCTTGACCCCAGCGTCGTACTTCTTGCTCATGGGTTAATTCCGTTAGGTCGGTGAGGGGGGTGAGACGTTCGCGTGCCTCGTCTTTAGAGGCTCAGCGGAAGATCTCAGTCCTTCTGACCGAGGAAGTTGCCATTGCCCAGAGCAGGCTCAACCTCACGGTGAGGGCGAGCAATGATGTGGGCAGCCACAAGGCCGTCGCCCACACGCTCACAGGCGTCAGCTCCGGCACGGACAGCAGCGTTGACAGCGCCAGTCTCTCCACGGACCAGAACGGTGACGTAGCCGCCGCCGACGAACTCACGACCAATTAAGCGCACTTCAGCAGCCTTGGTCATGGCATCAGCTGCCTCGATGGCGGGGACCAGACCGCGGGTCTCGATCATGCCGAGGGCGATGCCCATGGTTTCGTTAGCCATTGCCTACCGGGGAAAGGGGTGGAATGTTCGCCGCAGAGATTGGTCTGCGACACCCTCTCCCGTCAAGCGATTTGGCAAGATCCCTCAATCACTGTCCATAGTGAACATGATAAGCAGGGCTTATCACCCAGTCGTCAACTGTTCTGAACTGCTGTGGGAATTCCTGTGATGAGCTGCAAACAGAAGGTTGTCGTACTGGCTCGTACTGCATAACTTCCATGCGTGAAACGGGCCCGAGGCTTTGCCGAGGTGTGGAATGTTCAACCCATCCCGTTTCACACCACTCGCCGTCATATTCATTAGTCCTTAACGACCCCAACCCATCACAATGGCCGGCTAGTTCAGGTAAGTCCTTGCGTCCACTGTTGACCATCGCAACCGGCAATCAAGTCAAGGTTGCCGAAATAGAAGCGATGCTCGGCCCCCTGCCGATCCACGTTTGTCGGCAGCCTGCCGACCTGGATGTGGAGGAAACAGGCGCGACCTACGCCGAGAATGCAGCTTTAAAAGCCGTAGCAGCTGCACAGCGAACGAATGGCTGGGCCCTTGCTGATGACTCAGGGCTGGAAGTCGACGCCCTTGGAGGCGCTCCTGGCCTCTTCTCAGCGCGCTTTGCAGACAGCGATGCCGCCAAAATCCAGCGCTTGCTTTCAGAGCTTGGAGATACTCCTTACCGAAGCGCCTGCTTCAGAAGCACCATGGTGATCAGTGATCCAAGCGGTCAGTGCGTCGCAAGCGCCGAAGGCGTCTGCTGGGGTGAACTCCTGAGCAGCCCTGCCTATCCCAACGGCTGCTATGAATCACTGCTGTGGGTTCGCGAAGCGCAGTGCACCTATGGAGAAATGAACCACGCCCAGTTGACGCGACTGGGGAGCCGAGGCAAAGCAGCAAGAGCACTGGCCGCTGACCTGCGCAGACTTCTAAAGCTGAACTGAGTTCAGCAACACGCTCCGTTCAACGCAAGGGTGTTCAGCCGGGAAACGATTGGCGATTGATGATGTCGATTGCTCGCATGGCTGCTGCCGCAGCTTCTTCAACATCACCTTCCCGGCCGGCCAGGGTGAGCCGTCCGAAGGCACCAACGGCCTTCACATCCACAAGAGTGATGTTCGATGCTTTTTCAGCTTCGTTGGCTGCGATCAGCACGTAGCCGGCTGGCTCCGTTTCAAGAATGAACATGCTCATACCGGCTTCGATCATCGAGCCACGCCGGTTCTGCCGATTAATAAGAACGGCATGATCGGGGGTGATTGCTCGAATCACCTCTGTCCAGCTCACCTCCGCAGGACTGCGCTGATCGATCGAACTTCCAATCGCCTCTAGGACGACATCGCCGGAATGCAGGACAGTGCTCTGATCCCTGTGATAGAGCGCCATTGATCCAAAAGCGCGCTCAACGACCATCTGACCGAGGCGCACATTGCTGGCCTTCAAAGCGATATCGGTGACACGGTGCACTGCCATGCCAGGGGAGACCTCCATCCAGAGACAAGCGTCTCCTGGGATCGGCAGGAACCCCTGACTGACCGAACCCATGTAGGCCGCTAGTTGCGGCTGGAGGGAATCGATGAACACATGGGTTCGGAGCTCAATCGACTGAACGTGACTGTTCTGACGCTTGAGCCGAGGGGATTCTGAATCCGTTGTGACAACACAACTCGCACCACCCGGCATCGGGTGCACCTCAGTGCCGGTCACGAGAGCGCTTCCACCGCGCCGCCTCTCCCGGGCCTCGAAGCTGGCGAATCGGGTCATGGCGGGGAGTGTACCGGAGGATTTATGAACTTTTGAACGAATGCCCCCACAACCGGCGAAGTCTTGCGCTCCCGAGGAGAGCCGATACCGTCCGGCCATCCACCCCGGCGACCATGGCGCTCTCTGATCAGTCCCCGCCTCCCGTTCCAATGAATGCCGATCAGGCCTTGGGGATGGTGAGTTTTGGTCTGATGCAGCGCCTCGCCGAAGAAGGGAAGATGGATCTTCCTTGGCTTGAAACCACAGCTGGGGGTAACGCCGATGGCCTGCGTGCCTTGAAGCAGCGCCTGGAACTCACGGCACTTGCGATCGACACGGGCGCACCCTTAAGCACAGCTGAAGTGACCACCCTGCTTGGCGCCCGACCTGGCAAAGAGCGGGTCGAACGCGGTGGTCTGCTCGCCAAGCGTGTCAGTCGCAATGTCTGGAGACTCAGCCGAGTGGAGGAGACGGGCAACGAAGCATCCGGGTTCAAGCAAGACGGTTTCCGTAGGCGCCTCTGAAGTAAAAAAGCGATTCAAGATGTCTCACATGATCGATCTTTGATCGATCGAACTGCTAACGAGGGCAATTCGATCGATGTCTTATATGATATCTCCAGACTTTATCATCCGTCAGCACAAAGCGATCAACGCAAAGATTAAATTCATCAAACCTCCACCACAATTATGATTTCATAAAAACAATTACCGCATACCCTTCGACTTCCAGGTCAAGAACGATTCACAACTCAAACCGGATTACCTTATTGCTTCCAGCGAAGCACTTGTTTCCCTGGTATTCGCTCAAAATGTCCTCGAAACCCATCTGTGAAGGGGATCTGAGACATCCCTATAACTCTTATCATTGGGACAACATAAGCTCAGGAATTGAAAACCTTGTCTGTTGATTCATGGAAGACACATGAAAAACATCATTCCTTGATCGGTTGACGCCGTAGCGTTCACAACGTCGGCACTGTCAACGTGCTCTGGCCACATCGTTGTCCATGGGCCCAACATGACAATCGGTATCAAAGCTTCAGAAAGATCGCCGAGTCAATCAACCCCCGAATTCAGATTGTTGGCAGCAGGTTGGATTTAGTTCCCCCCAAGCGTTAACTGATACGCAGGCCAAAGGCCCATGCATCAGCCTCATCTGCACAGAGCCCGCTGAAGAACAGCACCGTGCACACATCGCAGGATTGTCGTGGCTGTGGACCATCCCACATCCCGATCCCAAAGAGTTTGGGGAACCTCTGGCCACCAAGGGCATTTTTACTGCAACTTGAAGAGAGACCCTCGCCAAGGAGGGGCCGATGCCCGGCCCAACGCTGCTGAAGGAATCAGGACCGCGGGAGGTGTTCTGCGGGCTCACCTCAATTGTGTGGCTGCATCGGCGCATGCCGGACGCCTTTTTTCTGGTGGTTGGATCACGCACATGCGCCCATTTGATTCAGAGCGCCGCTGGCGTGATGATTTTCGCTGAGCCACGATTCGGCACAGCCATTCTCAGCGAACGTGATCTGGCGGGTCTGGCCGATGCGCACGACGAGCTGGATCGTGTCTGTCGGGATCTGTTGAATCGTCGACCCGAAATCCGCACCCTTTTCCTGGTGGGATCCTGCCCAAGCGAAGTCATCAAACTCGATTTGGCCCGGGCGGCCGAACGGCTGAACGACGACCTCCAGGGCCGGGTTCGTGTTGTGAACTACTCGGGCAGCGGCATCGAGACCACCTTCACGCAGGGGGAGGACGGTGCACTCGCAGCACTGGTGCCGCTGTTACCTAAAAGCGATCAACGCCAGCTGCTGATGGTTGGAACGTTGGCTGATGCTGTTGAAGACAGGCTGGTCAACCTGTTCGGGCGACTGGGCATTGAAAATGTTCAAAGTCTTCCTCCGCGCCAGTCCACTGATTTGCCGCCAGTGGGTCCTGGCACAACGGTGCTGCTCACCCAACCCTTCCTGACGGAAACGGCTCGACTGTTGAAACACAGGGGGGCCACGATCCTCACGGCGCCCTTCCCACTGGGGATCGAGGGCAGTCGACGCTGGATGGAAGCTGCGGCCGAGGCCTTTGCTGTTCCAGGCACCACGGTGAATGCGGTGCTGGAGCCCTTGGTAAAACGCGCCCAGGCTGCTTTGGCTCCCCATCGCGAAGTGCTGCAGGGCAAGAGCATTTTCCTGCTGCCGGAATCCCAGCTGGAACTTCCGCTGGCCCGGTTTTTGCAACGGGAATGCGGCATGAAGCTGCTCGAGGTGGGCACGCCCTACTTGAACCGTGAGCAAATGGCAGCGGAACTGGCGATGCTGCCGGATGGCACACCGGTGATGGAAGGTCAGCACGTCGAGAGGCAGCTCGACCGAGTCCGGGCCAGTGATCCGGATCTGGTGGTCTGTGGGATGGGACTGGCCAATCCCCTTGAAGCCGAGGGCTTCGCGACAAAGTGGTCGATCGAACTGGTGTTCAGTCCGATCCACGGCATCGACCAGGTGGGTGAGCTAGCCGAGCTGTTCTCCAGACCACTGCGCCGTCGACAACGGATTGAACCGGGCCTCAATCCGTCCTTCGGAATCGATTCCAGCCCAGCAGATCCCGTTCACGCCTGAGCCCATGCAACTCACACTCTGGACCTACGAAGGCCCCCCCCATGTGGGCGCCATGCGCATCGCCGCCTCCATGAACGGGGTGCATTACGTGCTCCATGCGCCTCAAGGAGACACCTACGCCGATCTGCTGTTCACGATGATCGAGCGTCGCGGACAGCGACCGCCGGTGACCTATACCACTTTCCAGGCCCGTGATCTTGGCGGTGACACCGCCGAGCTGGTGAAGCGCCACGTGCAGGAGGCTGTTGACCGGTTTCAACCGGATGCCCTGCTCGTAGGCGAGAGCTGCACAGCCGAGCTGATCCAAGACCAACCGGGTGCCCTGGCCAACGGCATGGGCCTGAACCTGCCGGTGGTGAGCCTGGAGCTGCCGGCTTACAGCAAAAAGGAGAACTGGGGGGCTGCAGAGACCTTCTATCAACTGGTGCGCGGACTGCTCAAACAGCAGCTTCCGGAACAGGTCAACCATGACCCGCTGGCCTGGAAAGCCGAAGGACGTCGCCCGAGGGTGAACCTGCTGGGGCCGTCGCTCCTGGGATTTCGCTGCCGTGACGACGTGCTGGAAGTGCAACGTCTCCTGACGATGCATGGGATCGATGTGAGCGTGGTCGCCCCATTGGGCGCCGGTGTTGCGGATATCCAGAGGCTCCCCAGCGCCGACATCAACGTGTGCCTTTACCCCGAGGTCGCGGAATCAACCTGCAGCTGGCTGGAACGCCATTTCGGCATCCCATTCAGCCGAACAGTTCCGATCGGAATCGGTGCCACCCACGATTTCCTCGTTGAAGTTCACGGTCTGCTGGGGCTGGAGGCACCGGACCGTCGCGAGGGACACCAACGCTCCCGGCTGCCCTGGTATTCGGAATCCGTCGATTCCACCTACCTGACGGGCAAGCGCGTGTTCATTTTCGGGGACGGGACCCATGCCCTTGCCGCAGCGAGAATCTGCGAGGAGGAGCTCGGCTTTTCAGTGGTAGGGCTTGGTACCTACAGCCGGGAGATGGCCAGGCCGGTGCGAGCAGCAGCCAAAGCCTTGGGCCTTGAGGCGTTGATCAGCGATGACTATCTGGCCGTTGAAGCAGCGATGGCGGAGGCCGCACCGGAACTGGTGTTGGGAACGCAGATGGAGCGGCACAGCGCCAAACGTCTTGGCATCCCTTGCGCAGTGATCAGCACGCCGATGCATGTTCAGGACGTTCCTGCCCGAACCAGCCCTCAGATGGGCTGGGAGGGAGCCAACGTGATTTTTGACAGCTGGGTCCACCCGCTGATGATGGGATTGGAGGAACACCTGATCGGAATGTTCCGCCATGACTTTGAATTCGTGGATGGGCATCAAAGCCATCTCGGCCACGCGGGAGGCTCTGGAGCCAGCTCCAAATCCAGTCCCAACACCCCTGCTTCAACCCAAGCAAGTGTGGATCCCGATGCAGTCGTCTGGACCGATGATGGAGAAGCAGAACTGAAAAAGATCCCGTTCTTCGTGCGCGGCAAAGTCCGACGAAACGCCGAAGCCTATGCACGGCAAGTGGGGTGCCACAAGATCAGCAGCGAGACGCTGTATGACGCAAAAGCGCACTACAAGGCATGAGCAATTTGACTCAATTCTTTTCAGTCGAGGTGAAGAAATTCTGCGA
>QCSN01000006.1 GCA_003211515.1 Synechococcus sp. AG-670-F04 | reverse complement strand
CGAATCGCCTCGCTGGGTGAGGAGGGCAGCCTCTGTTGTGCTGCTTCGATCAAGCCGCGAAACAACGGGTGTGGTCGACCGGGTCTGGAGAGGAATTCAGGGTGGTACTGGCACGCGGTGAAGAAAGGATGATTCTTGAGTTCAATGAGTTCAACCAAACGTCCGTCCGGAGAGGTTCCGCTCACTTCATACCCCGATTCAAGAAACAGATTGCGGTACGCATTGTTGAACTCATAACGGTGTCGATGGCGTTCATAGACCACCTCGTCGCCGTATAAGCGTTGAGCAAGGGTTCCGGGAGCGATGCGGCACGGGTACACCCCGAGCCGCATCGTGCCACCGAGATCCACAACATCTTGTTGTTCGGGCAGCAGGTGGATCACCGGGTGGGGTGTTCCCGCATCGAGTTCAGCGCTGGTGGCTTCGGTGAGTCCTGCTTGGTTCCTGGCCCCCTCGATTACAGCGGTCTGCATGCCAAGGCAGAGACCGAGGAATGGCACCCGCTGCTCTCGGGCCCAGCAAATCGCTGCGATTTTGCCGTCTACACCCCGGTTGCCGAATCCGCCGGGGACAACCACGGCGTCCATGCCATTGAGCAGGGGTTCGGCGCCATCGGTTTCGATCTGCTCAGCACAGACCCAACGGAGGTCGAGAGACGCATCCTGGGTTAGGCAGGCGTGGCGGAGGGCTTCCACCACGGAGAGGTAGGCATCGTTGAGTTGAATGTATTTCCCGACCAAAGCCACTTTCACTGCTGGGCCTGGATTGCGAAGTTTGTGCACCAAATGAGCCCATTCGCTCATGTCGCTGTCGTGGTCTGTGAGGTCGAGCACATCAAGCACCTCGCGGCATAACCCCTCCTCCTCCAGGGTCAGCGGCACGGCGTAGATGCTGTCTGCATCGAGGGATGGAATCACAGCCCGTGTCGGTACGCCGCAGAAACCACCGATCTTCCGCTTCATCTCCTCGCTGATCGTCCGGTCGCTTCGACAGACCAGCAGATCGGGCTGGATGCCGATGGAGCGCAGCTCTTTCACCGAATGCTGGGTTGGCTTGGTCTTGAGTTCGCCCGAGGTTCCGATGAACGGCAGCAACGTGACATGCACGTAGGCGAGATCACGACGGCCGACATCGCCTCGGAATTCTCGGATCGCTTCGAGAAAGGGGAGGGACTCGATGTCTCCGACCGTTCCACCGATCTCTGTGATCACAACATCAGCATTGCTATTCGCCGCTACGCGATGAATGCGATCACGGATTTCGCCTGTGATGTGTGGGATTACCTGCACCGTTCCGCCGTTGTAATCGCCCCTGCGTTCCTTGTTGATAACAGCCTGATAGATCGATCCAGTGGTCACGCTGTTCAATCGCGACATCGCTGTGTCGGTGAAGCGTTCGTAATGGCCAAGATCCAGATCGGTCTCTGCACCGTCTTCGGTGACGAAAACCTCTCCATGCTGAATCGGGCTCATGGTGCCCGGATCCACATTGAGGTAAGGATCCAATTTCAGGATCGATACGTTGTATCCACGGGATTTCAGCAGGCGACCCAGGCTTGCGGCCACAATCCCCTTGCCGATGCTGGAGACCACTCCACCGGTGATGAAGACGAATTTGGCCATGACGCCCCGGGTGATTCTTCAAATTACCTGGCGTCAGTCGGATGGGAAGCCAGGCCTGAGTCAGAGCGCCTGGTTTGCGATCACTGGTCCAGAAGGCTCCTCAGCATCCATGCAGTTTTTTCATGAATCTGCATGCGCTGAGTCAGCAAGTCGGCGCTTGGTTGATCGTTGGCCTCATCAACTACGGCAAACACCTGGCGTGCCGTCCGGGCGACAGCCTCATGACCGTCCACCAGTTCCTGGACCATTTCGAGGGCCGCTGGTTTCAGGCTGCTGGCGTCCTGAAGCGAGGCCAGTTCCTGGAGCCTTCGACCGAACGGGGCAGGATGCCCGAGAGCCCGAATCCGCTCGGCTACTTCATCCAGAGCGTTCCAAAGCTCCGTGTACTGGTCCATGAACATCAGGTGGAGCGTGTTGAACATCGGACCGGTCACGTTCCAGTGGAATCCGTGGGTCTTGCTGTACAGCACATAGGTGTCAGCCAACACCTTTGAGAGCCCTTCTGCGATCTGCTGACGCTGCTGGTCACTGATTCCGATGTCCATGCCGGTGCTGGCTGATCCGCTGGGTAGAGACCCTAATGGAGATGGTTCTCTTAAGAATCCAGTCCTTGGATGTAGTCACGCACCTTGCTGCGCCGTTGGGGTTGACGCAGTTTTAGAAGGGCCCGGGTTTCGATTTGGCGCACACGTTCCCGCGAGAGTTTGAGTTCCTCTCCGATCTGGGCCAGCGTCTGAGGAATGTCGTCCTCGAGACCGAAGCGTCGCCGCAACACGGCCGCTTCGCGACTGGTGAGTTCATCGAGGAGATGCTCGAGGTCGTTATGGAGCTCGTGATGGGTCAGGGTTTGCTCAGGTGTGGCCTTGCCGTCTTCGATGAGATCGCCCAATTGCGTGTCCTGATCGCGGCCAACACGGGTGTCGAGCGAGACCGAACGGGGTACACGGGCCAGGGTCTGACGCACCGTCTCTTCGCTTAATCCAAGTTCCCTTGCGAGATCCGCGATGGATGCGATGCGCCCCTCATTGCTGGCGATCTCCTGCTGCACCCGTTTGATTCGGTTGAGCTTCTCGGTGACATGCACCGGCAGGCGAATCGTGCGGCTTTGGGTGGCGATGGCTCGGGTGATCCCTTGCCTGATCCACCAGTAGGCGTAGGTGCTGAACCGGAATCCCCTCGTTGGGTCGAATTTTTCTACAGCGCGTTCCAAGCCCAAGGTCCCTTCCTGGACCAGATCGAGCAATTCCATGCCGCGCTGTTGGTATTTCTTGGCGACCGCCACGACCAGGCGCAGATTGGCCTGGATCATGTGGTCCTTAGCCCGTCGCCCGTTCCGCAGAGCAATCTTCAGCTCTTTCGGTTCAAGATCAGCCTGTGTCGCCCAGGCGGCATAGCCAGCGTCAATGTGGGTCTGTAGTTCCGCCTGACTCAGACCTGCCGCACGAGCCCATTCTTGTTTCGTGGGCCAGTGGCTGTGCTGATTGGCCTCTCTGCGTTGGAGCTCCTCTAGTCGGTGCAGCTCACCGATCGCTGGGTCGCCGCTTGCCAGGTCGCGCTGTTGTTCAAGCAGGCGTTCACGCCGTTGGACCAGGCGCGCCAGGGTCACCTCCTCCTCATTGGTCAGCAGATCCACCCGACCGATGTCCTGCAGATACAGCCGAAGCAGATCGGTTGTGCTGCTTCGGCGTTCTCGGGTCTCCCCTGTCCGTCGGGGTTGGCGGGACAAGATCGGAATGCAAGGGACTCCTTCAGGGTTCCCAAGCTTGCCGATGAGTGTGCAAAAAGCTCTGAATCCTTTCGGGATCTGTTCAGCCTTCGCTGTCATCACTGGGGTCAACCCAGGTGCTGGTCACGTGCAATTCGTCCAATTGCTTGTCGGCCACTCCGCCAGGGGCGTTGGTCATCAGGCAGCGAGCTTGCTGGGTTTTTGGGAAGGCAATCGTGTCGCGGATCGATTCCTCGCCGGCCAGCAACATCACCATTCGGTCCAAGCCGAAGGCCAGACCACCGTGGGGAGGTGCGCCCACATCGAGGGCATCCATCAAGAAGCCGAACTGCTCTTGGGCTTGCTCCAGGGGCAAACCGACGGTTTGCAGCACCTGACGTTGCAGAGCTGAGTCGTGGATACGCAGGGAGCCGCCACCGAGCTCAAGGCCATTGAGAACGAGGTCGTAGGCCTGGGCTCGAGCGCCCGGGAGGGTGTCGGCCCACTGGGAGGCATCACTGCCCAGATCCTCGACGTTGGGGGCGCAGAAGGGGTGGTGCAGGGCTTCGTAGCGGTTCTCGTCGCTGTTGAACTCGAACATCGGGAAGTCAACCACCCAGAGGAAGTTCCACAGATCGTTGTCACGATCAGGCTTAACCATGCCCAGCTCCTTGGCCAGGTACTGGCGCACCCGGTCGAGGGCTTTGTTCACGCTGGCGGTGTCGCCAGCGCCGAACAGCAGCAGCGTGCCGGGTTCCGCGCCGGTGCGGCTGAGCAGCTCCTGCTTCTGCTCGTCGTTGAGGTTGTCCTTGATGGCGCCGATGGTGTCGATCTCGCCGCCATCGCGCACGCGGATGAAGGCCAGGCCACCGGCACCGGCCGCCTGTGCTTCGCTGAACACGTCGCCGCCGGGCTTGATCCGCACGTTGGAGAGGGCGTCATTGCCGCCAGGGACGGCGATGCACTTGACCGAGCCGCCGGATTTCACGGCACCGCTGAACACTTTGAAGCCCATGTCCTGAACGATGTCGTTCACGTTGGTGAGCTCCATGCCGTAACGGGTGTCGGGTCGGTCGGTGCCGTAGCGCTCCATGGCGTCGTGCCAGGTCATGCGTGGGAACGGCCGCGGCAGTTCGATGCCCTTCACCGCTTTCCAGATGGCGCAGATCAGCGATTCATTGATCTCCAGGATCTGCTCTTGATCCATGAAGCTCATCTCGATGTCCAACTGGGTGAATTCCGGTTGGCGGTCTGCCCGCAGGTCTTCGTCGCGGAAACAGCGGGCCACCTGGTAGTAGCGCTCGATGCCGCCCACCATCAGCAGCTGCTTGAACAGCTGGGGGGACTGGGGCAGGGCAAACCAGTCGCCACCGCAGACCCTGCTGGGCAGCACGTAGTCGCGGGCCCCTTCCGGGGTGGAGCGGGTCAGCACCGGGGTCTCCACCTCGATGAAGCCTTCGTTTTCCAGGAAGCGACGGGCTGCCTGGATGGTCTGGGCCCGCAGCCGCAGGTTGTCGTTCATGCGCTTGCGGCGCAGATCCAGGTAGCGGTGGCGCAGCCGCAGCTCTTCGCGGGTGTTCTCCTCGTCGTGCACCGACACAGGAAAGGGCAGGTTGCCTTTCACGCTGTTCAGCACGGTGATGCCGCTGGCCAGCACTTCCACAGCCCCCGTGGCCAGTTTGTTGTTCAGGGATTCGGCAGGGCGGGCTCGAACTTTCCCCGCGACCTGCAGCACGGTTTCGCTGCGCAGATGCTCGGCGACGGCGAAGGCTTCGGCTCCCAGATCCGGGTCCATGGTGATTTGCACCGTGCCGCTGCGGTCCCGCAGGTCGATAAAAATCACTCCACCGTGATCACGGCGTCGATCCACCCAGCCGCACAGTTGCACCTGCTGATTGATGTTCTGTTCGCGCAGGTCGCCGCAACCGTTGCTGCGCATGGGATGTCTCAACTAGTGAGAGGCGAGTTTCCCATAGCCCCGGCCGATGTCACGGCCGCCGGTAGAAGGGTCGCCGAACCACGGTGGCGGGTTGGGTCTTGCCCCTGATCGCAACTCCCAACTCGGTGCCGAGCTTGGCAAGGGACGGAGGAACGTATGCAAGGGCGATCGGTTCTTCGAGAGTGGGTGACCAGGTTCCGCTCGTTACAACACCCACGGTCTCCCCTTCATAGAGAACGGGGTAGTTGTGGCGTGCGATGGCGCGGTCCTTGAGCTTCAGCCCCACCAGCCGTTTCGCTGGGCCCGCTGCCGCTGCTTGCTCCAGGGTTTGTCGGCCGACAAAATCCGCAGGCATTTCCAGGTGCACCAACCAGCCCAGGCCGGCTTCAAAGGGGTTGGTGCCTGCGTCCATGTCCTTGCCATAGAGATGCATGGCTGCCTCCAGCCGCAGCGTGTCCCGCGCCCCGAGCCCGCATGGTGTCACTCCGTTCCGCAGCAGGTCGCCCCACAGCTGCCGGCCGTCTTCGGCATTGAGCAACAGCTCGACACCGTCTTCTCCGGTGTAGCCGGTGCGGGCGGTGAAGACGGGTTCATGCAGTCCGGAGATCGACAGCATGCGATGGCCGAAGCGGGGAAGGCCGCTGAGGTCTTCCCCGCTGAGCTGCTCCAGCAGGGGGATGGCCTCGGGGCCCTGCAGTGCCAGCAGCACGCCATTGGCTTTGACGTCGGTCACCTCCAGACCGGCCGGCGTCATGCGCT
The DNA here is from genome assembly GCA_003211515.1 of Synechococcus sp. AG-670-F04. Lineage (GTDB taxonomy): Bacteria > Cyanobacteriota > Cyanobacteriia > PCC-6307 > Cyanobiaceae > Parasynechococcus. Next base: position 65,445 of record QCSN01000006.1, on the reverse strand, counting down.
CGCGAATCCAAGCGGTGTCGCTGTCGGCGCAGGCGGCGTTGATCACCAGCACAACGGCGCCTCGTTCGGCATCGATCGCACCGCAGTCGTAAACGATCAGGTCATCGCGGATGCCACCGTCTTGATTGAGCAGGACGGTGTAACAGGCTTCCCCGGGGCCGATGCGGTGGAGATCACTGGGTACGAGCTGCTGGAGCGCATCCTTCGGCTTCGGCCCGTTCAACCTCAAGACACCCATATGGGAAATGTCGAACATCCCCATTCGTTCGCGGACGGCTTTGTGCTCCTGGATCAGTCCGCCGAACTGCACAGGCATCTGCCAACCGGCGAAGGGCACCATGCGCCCTCCGCTTTGGAGGCACAGGTCGTGGAGCGGTGATCGCTTGCCTGGCATCGGTGATCGCTGATGAGGCGCAATCTTATGGAGCTCTTCAGCTGATGGAAGGGATTCCGCAGATCTTCAGCCAACAATGGTTTCTAGAGGAAGTGGTCTCTAGCCTGTGCGCCAATAGCCGGAAACCGTTGGCTAGCAGGCTTTGCTGCCGAACTTGTCAGCACTGTTCCGATCGTCAAACAGGATCGGGATGGTGTCTTCTAAGGCATCTTGATGTGCACGTCGAGGTCGCCGATCTGGTTGTTTGTCATCACTGGACGGCTCGGGCCCCGCAGCTTCCTGCCCTGGATCGAGAGTTCGCTGCTGAGGAAGACTGTCAACTCGAGTTAGATCGTTCTCTGGCCTGAGGTGCATCGTCGCCACAACTCCGTCGGACGGTCGTGAACAACGTTGAATCTTCGAGGTGATGTGCAAGTTGACTCCCTATCTTCACAATCTGGATTTCGGGCTTCTTCGATCAAAGCAACGCCCATCGCACTGATCGGAGATGATCCAGCCGTCGACCGCTTGACGGTTCCAACCGGAACTGAAATCTTTCGGCGTGGGGAAGCTGTACGGGCAATCCACGTGGTTCAGCAGGGTTTTGTCGAATTGAGTTCCGGACCTCGGAACCGTCTGCGCTATGGACCAGGGGAACTCTTTTTCTATGAAGACCTTGTGGATTCAGTGGAAGTCCACAGTCGTGATGCCAAAGCATTGACGCCCCTCGCTTTATTGCGGCTGGACAGAGTGAACTTTCTAACGTTGATCCATCGTCACCCAACGCTGGTGCTTGACCTTCTGGAGCGTCAGCACGCCCGTTTGCGTGAGCAGCGCATTGATGCCTGTCACTTCTATTGATCCCCTCCAAGCAAAAGCAGCAGGCTGCGCGTCACTTTGGCGGCCAGAACTGAGCTGACCCCGCTCGTGTCCAGTTGGGGAGCCAACTCGACGACATCGGCAGCCACCAACTGGTGATCGACCAAAACATCAATCACGGCAGCGAAATCGGCCCAGAGGAACCCTCCTGGTTCGGGTGTGCCTGTGCCTGGAAGAACAGCGGGATCGAACCAATCCAGATCAACGGTCAGGTAGATCGGACGCCCGTTCAACGGAGCGAGTGCATCACGCAAACCGGCAACGTCGCGAATCAGCCGACCACTGCTGTGGAGTTCCTTGAATTCTGCTCGAGTCCCGCTCCGGATCGACAACTGCAGCAGCGCCTGACTTGGCAGCACCTCAAGGCATCGACGCATCGCGCAGGCATGGCTGTGACGCGAGCCCAACCAGCTTTCGCGCAGATCCGCATGGGCATCCAGTTGAACCAGAACAAGATCCGGGTGATGTTGCGCCACTGCCGCTACGGCTCCGGAACTGATCGAGTGCTCTCCGCCGAGCATCAGGGGACTCAGGCCAAGGCTCAGCACGGCGTCTGTGGCCTGTTGCACGGCCTTGATCACCGGTTCCGGGGCTCCGAAGCCAATGTCTACAGCCCCGAGATCGGTGAAGGCCAGATCTTCGAGATCGCGATCCAACTGCGGGCAATAGGTTTCGATGCCCTGGCTCACCTCACGGATCGCGGCAGGTCCGAAGCGTGTTCCGGGGCGGAAGGTGGTGGTTCCGTCGTACGGCACACCGAAGAGACCAACACGGCAATTCATGGGATCCCTGCTGGATCCCATGAAGATCGTTCCCTCCTGATTAAAAGGCACCTTCATGGGTTCAAGTCACGTTCGATGAATGCTGGAACGGCCAGGAAGGCCCCCTGCTGCCAGCGTTCACTCCAGACTTCACAATCCGAGGCGATGCATGAGACGCGTTCCGCTTTGGGGGATCGGTACCTCGGGCCATCAACGGCTGCGAAGGTCCAGCTCCACCAGCCGCTGGGATACATCGGCACCCAGCCGTACATGGGATCCGCATGGCCAAAAACCTCACGAATCAGGCGCACCATGGCGAGATGGACTGCGCGGAAGGCTTCGGGTGACTCGCTCTGGGTGGCGAAGACCCCACCGCGTCGCAAGATGCGACGGCAGTGCTGGAAGAAGCGTCGATTAAACAGGCCTTCTGCAGGTCCTGCTGGGTCAGAACCATCCACCAAAACCACGTCGTAGCTGGCATCCGGTGCTTCTGCTGCCCAGGCGATGCCATCGCCCACCGTGAGCTGGAAGCGCGGATCAGTCCAGGCTGCTCCACCGATCCCGGGCAGATGTTCTTTGCAGAGCTCCACCACACGTCCGTCGATCTCCACCATGTCGAGATGCTGGACCTCCGAATGCCGCAGGCATTCACGGGCGGTACCGCCATCACCACCACCGATCACAAGGATGCGCTCGATTGCATGGGCGCTGCAGAGAGCCGGATGGACGAGGGCTTCGTGATACGGCCGTTCCTGGTCTTCGGCAGTCATCCAGCACCCGTCGAGCAGAAGCCCATTGCCGTAGCGCTCGCTGTGAATCACGGTGATGTGCTGGAAAGCGGTGGACTCCTCCACCAGCAGCTCGCCTCTGAGGCCGTAACGCACCCCTTGATGCGGCTCGTCAATCCAGCCCATGGCGATGTCCAGGTGAGATGGACCAGCTAAGGCCGCCGTTGATCTCCGACGAAAATCAATGCCACATAGGACTACATCTGGGGACAGATGCATTGCTAAGCGCTAAATCTGGTGTCAAGATGGTTTCGGTTTCGTTGCCTTCCCTCCTCAAGGTGACGAAACCTGTTTTCTCGAATCACCAGTCCAGCCTGTGGGTCATGTGTTTCATGTCCTTGGCAGGCGGCTTAACAACAGCCTCACTCCGATCCCTTTGCACGTGATATGGGTAGCAATAATTTTGGCTGATGGCGTTCTTTTCAAAATTGGTGATTGTCTTGACGGCTTATAAGTGATCCAATTAATTTAAATAGCAACGGTTTTCATTGCTCATTTTCCTGAGTAACTGGCGATCACGCCACTTGAGATGGTTGTTGGTGTCAATCGGCTGCGTTGCGATTCAGTCCTGTGGCCTCGACCAGGGGGCACGTCTATCGGGTGCAGGCGATCAATCTGAGGCGGGGCAGGAGATTGCTTTTACGACAGAGCCAGGACGGAATCAGAAAACCTTGAATCAGGGGATGAATGTATTTGCTGATTACTTAACCAAAACGACGGGCGTCCGGTTTCGATATGAACCGGCAATTAGTTATTTGCATGCTTATGAGCTCTTCAAGGCTGGGAAGATTGACATGATTCGCGTGGGAATTTATGGTGGCTATAAGGTTTTGAAACAGAATCCAGAGGCCAAGACTCTTGCGATCCAGAAACCTTCTTATGTTTCTGTGTTGATTGGCAATAAAAAGTTGAGGAGCAAATCCCAGCAAGGAAGTGCTGATCAAGGCCTTCGAGCGATTAAAGGGGAAAGAGTTGGCTTTGGAAGTTTATATTCGGGCTCAACATTGATGCATCCATTGTTGGATATGAGGCGGCAATCCGTCTTTTTGGCGGATACTGAGGAATGTGCACATATTACCAACCAATATGATTTGCCTGCAATGGTGGCCGATGGCCAGCTTGATTATGCTTTTATCAAGGGGAATTCTGTGTCCTTGCTGGGGCGCGTCAAAGAAAAAGATCTTTCCCGAGTTTATGTCGCTTGGCAAAGCCCAGAGGTGAAGCGAAACAATTACTTCATTGTTTCGAAGCGTCTCCAGGATCTTGATCAACAACGTCTTGAGGAAGGTCTTCAAAAGGCAATCATTGATTTGAACCCACAAGATGTTGATCAAAAAAAGGTGTTAGATGGTTTGAGCAAAGGAGCATTGGGTTTTGAAGTTCCCAACGATGAATTCCCGGCGCCTATTAATCAGGATATTGATGAGTTGATTGCTGAGTATGGAGAGGAGCCATCCTGCGAAACATGATGCTGTTTATTTGGTCTGATGGTTTCTATCGCTTGCCGATACGCTGATTAGAGTCGCTCCCAGCACGAGAAGACCACCAAGAATCATGCCACTGTTCAATTGCTCACCAAGTAGAAGATATGCCCAGACGGCACTGAACAAGACCTGAACGTAATTGATGGCAGTGGCGCGAGCAGCGGGGATCGATCCAAGTCCTTCCGTCAGCCAGATCTGGCCAAGTTGCGTTAATCCTCCAACGCACACCAGCAAAAGCCATTGTGTTGGCTCTGGCCAAATGCCATCACGGATTACAAAAGGCAGCATGAAAAGAATAGAAATGGCCTGGAAATAGAGAACGATCACAACTTTGTGATCGTTCTTGGATGCTTTTCTGACGGTTACAAATGACACTGCCGCCATGAAGGCTCCGAAGACGGCGATGGCCACTGGCCAGGGTGTGAGACTGGATGCGCCGGATGACAACCAGTCCGGCCTCGCGACGAGAGTGATCCCAAGCCACCCAAGGCTGATGGCAGCCATGATGCTTTTTTTTAGTGGTTCGCCCAGCCAAAGCCATGCCGTCAGGGCTGTGAATGTCGGATAGGTGTAACGAAGAACGGTCGCTGCGGCGAGGGGCAAATTGGCGATGCTTTCAAAGAAGCAGAACAAGGCCAGGATCCCAGTTCCGCCACGCAAGAGCAGTAGGAACCGATTGTTCCCCCAGGGGGAGATTCCCAGGCGACGGAGAGTCACTCCGCAGAGGATGAGGCTGATCAGTGCTCTGATCAGGATGGTTTCCTGGGTTGGAATGCCACTGATTGAGAGCTGTTTGACGCACGCCGTCATCAAGCTGAAGGCTAGACAGCTCAGAATCAGACTCTTCGCTCCAGGACTGATCGGGAACCAGGATTGCGTCGCCTCGAGCTGCTGGGTCACGCTGTGGGGTGGAGCGCTTCAAGTGACTGACACCTAAGCAGATCTTTGTGAACAACGCTCTTTTTGGTGTGGACTTACGTAACTTGTCTCGGTGTTGATTGAGGTGATCCCAGGATCGGTGGTTCATCACCCTCTGGCTGCGGATGATATTCAGTGTGATCGTCTCGCAGCATGAAAGAAGGGCGCTAATATTCTAATGAAGACGGCTTGTCGATTTTATGAACGGCCAGGATGTGGCCGATCAAGTTGCGGCGATCTGCATTGCGCTATGATTTCAAAAGCGATTCAGAACAAGATGATATGTGGCGTGCCATTTTGAGATAGATTGCCTTAATGGAGCATGATCTATGGATCAATGACAAGTTGACCATCCCTGGCAAGGAATTGTCATGGACGTTTTGCCGTTCCTCCGGTTCTGGAGGGCAGAATGTCAATAAAGTTGAGACCGCTGTTGAATTGTCCTGGAGCTTGGATGATTCAACCGTGATCGGCCCCTTTCGAAAACGTTGTCTGTCCGAGCTTTATCGATCTCGAATTGCGAATGGTTCATTACGAGTTTCGGTCTCTGAGCAACGGTCTCAATTTCACAACAGGCAAATTGCGCTGAAACGTCTGGCTGCATTGATTCGTGAGGCATTCCTGCCTGCTCCGCCGACCCGGAAAGCAACAAAACCGACACGTCGCTCTCAACGCAGGCGGGTGGAGACGAAAAAGCAGCGTGGTGCTGTTAAGCAACGTCGTCAATCGCGTCCTGCAATCGACGATTGAGAGAGGCCGTCTCAGAAACAATATGGATGATCGTTGGATTAATTGGTCATTTATTCTTCTGAGTATGAGGTTGTGAGAGATCTATGCATTGCAATCTTCGATTGACATGGTCAGCTGCTTGGAAGATTGTTTTCCGCTTTGATATCGGCCTTGGCCTGTTTCCAGAGTTGTTCAAGTTCATCGATGTTGCGTCCTTGAAGATTGCCGGATAGGGCTGCTTCTACGCGGGAGAATCGATCCAGGAAGCGCTGATTGGTCCCCGAAAGTCCCTCCTCTGGGTCGATACCGATCCATCGGGCCACATTCACAAGCGTGAACAGAACGTCCCCTAGTTCATCTTGGGCATGCGTCGTGTCACCTCTGGACACGGCCTCTTTGAGTTCGTCGAGCTCTTCGTTCACCTTGTCCCAGACGCCAGCGAAGTTCTCCCATTCGAATCCAGCTTTTGCTGCCTGCTTGGAAATGCACATGGCGCCGGCCAGAGCGGGTGAGCTTCGGATTTTTATGGCAAGCCTGTCACTCAATGGGCTGTTGGAGTTTTCCAGTGCGCTGGCCTGTTCCGCCGCCTTGATTTGCTCCCAGCTCTTGCGGACGGATGCACTGTCTTTGGCGTCGTCGTCGCCGAAGACATGGGGGTGGCGGCGAATCAGCTTGGTGCGGATGGCATCCGCCACATCCGCGAGGTTGAACCGTTGCTCTTCGCTGCCGATCTGTGCATGTAGCAGCACCTGCAGAAGTAAGTCGCCGAGCTCTTCCTTCAGATGGTTGTCGTCTCCATGACGAATCGCGTCTGCGACTTCATGGGCTTCTTCGAGGACGTAAGGAACCAGGGACCGATGGCTCTGTTCGAGGTCCCAGGGACAGCCGTCATTTGGATCCCTCAGTTGAGCCACAACATCGATCAGCTGCTCGAGAGCCTCGGTTGAAGTGCTGGCCATGGCTGCTGCAGTGGGTGCGCCCACCATCTCATCTCGACGCAACGGGTGTGAAATGGAAGAAAGGTCATCCAAATTTCGACCATATACAGAATTTTGTGGCAATGTTTTGGGGACAGCGGGGTGAAAGATCCAATGTCAAAAGCACGTGATCTAGTTAATGGTCATTTATTTCCTGTTCTTGCTTTGGTCTCAACGGGAACGTTAATTGGAATCTTTTTGCAACTTGATGCGGCACTCAGTAATGATGCACAGCGTTCTCAGCAGGCAAAAAACTTCAACGATTGTGTGAGCACGATGATGTCTCTGAAGAAGGATGAGGCCCCAAAGACGCTCGAACGTGGCGTCAAAGCAATGGCTGTGCGCTACTGCAATGGCGGGTGATTCTGTTTTGTTCGAAAGGGTTGCATCAAGCAATTCATGTCATTTGTAGGTTGCTTGAAAGGTTCGCTACATTTTCTGGTGTGGTGTGGAAGAAGTTCAACCCCGTTAATGCGATGTCGCTGGGATTCAGTGAGTCGTTAAAGACAGTGTTGGGCTCAGAGGTGTTTATTTCTAGTACAAGCTTGTTCTTTCTGGAGCGATCATCGAACCATTGATGACCTGATGTGTTCATTTGCCTCCAACCACTTGACTGGGTTGATTCAACGTCGAGGATTGTCCTGGCTTTGCTTGTTCCAATGAGCTCGTCGTGAGGTAATATTATTCCTTCTTTTGCAAGGCAATCTTGTGGGATTATCTTATTTTTGCGGTCAAGTTGTTCGGTTTTAAATCGCTTTTTTGATGCTTTTTTCTGCTGTCTGGGTGGTGAGAAATCGACTCTATGGCTGTCTGAGCAAGGCGTAATCGTGTCTTTCTTCCCTGGTAATGAGTTGTATATAAATGATACAAAGTTTTCAGGGCAGATTAAATTTTTATCCCATTCTCGGTCAAAGTTTTGAGTTGGTTTTTGGGTATTGATTTCCTGTAGGCTATAACCTAGCTGCTTGAGTTTCTCAACCTCTGCTGTCACTGTACGCAACATGTGGCGGTATTGAATCAAGTCCTCTCGATTTGGGCCTTCAATAGTTCCATCGGCTTTTTTTTCGAGATTGCCATGGCCTGGGATGATTAACGTGTCGTCTCCTGCAAGTCGAATCATTGTTGTGATCGCCTTGATCAGGCCGCGAATTGTTCCACTCCTAAGGTCAATTAAAGGATAGCCGCCCGTCATATAAGTATCGCCTGTGAAGAGAAGATTGAGTTTGGGTACCCAAATGGCTAAATCTCCATTTGTATGCCCTGCAGGAAGGTGTATCAATCGTACGACGATGTCGTCAACAAACAAGCTCATTTCATCTCTAAAGGTAATATCAGGTAGGCCAGTAGGATCAAAATCTTTCAGTGCCACCATCTGTTTCCTGGCGTTGGCGTGGGCGATGATGTTGGCCCCGGCATCGCTGAAAATGGAATTTCCGAGGATGTGATCATGATGGCCGTGGGTATTGATCAGATAAAATGAATTCTTGGTGTTTTTGATCTCATTGTTGATATTCCGATTGTTGTGCGGCGGGCAGCCGCTGTCGATCGCAATAGTATGGTCGGCATTGCCATGTTTTTTGGTGCGTTTATCCGCGGTTTTAGATTGTATTTTCTCGAGTAAAGTGATATTTCCGGCGTGAAATTCCTTTGAATTTCTGATTGTCAGCTTCCATGATTGAATGGTCGCTCTAAAAGTATTGTCCCACTTGCGATCGTCATCTTTGAGAAAACCGCACAATCCAATTATCGGGCTGGGTGATTGACCTCTCCCCTTGCTGTTATGACTGCTGGTGTTGTCGTGGTAGTGGTGATGTCCGTGATTACCCGCCATTCGTGACGCAATTCATGGCTTCACGAATTTGTCGATCTTGATGAAGAGATGCTGTGTCGTTGAACACGCTTGTCTCGCGTGCAAAGTTTGTTTGATGACCTATTGCGGCGATGTGACCATTCCACAGGCCAGGGATCTCCGTCGAGGACGAGGTGCAACCAGGTGCTGCTCTCCAGCGCCAAAGCGATGGTGATGATTTGTCGAGGGTGATTGTTCATCCATTGCTGTGCACTCTCGGTTACGACCGTCAAGTTGAGAGATGGCACCAGGAAGATCACCAGGATCAGCCAACCCAGCAGATTTACCAGGCGAACTGTCGTACCGATCAGCGGACCGTGGGACCAGATGGATCGATGGCGGATCAGACGCCGATAGGGCCACCAGATAAAACCCAGCCGTCCCCATCGATGCAGTGCTTTGGAGCGGGTGTCGAGATCAGGGGAAAGCCATAGGCCACCAAACAGAAAGGCTATTGCCGCAGTGATCCCGTCCGTCCAACCCCAGATCAAGCCCACTGCGGCTCCCAGCGGCAGGCTCCAAAACCAGGTGGCGCGATCGTGTTGTCGGCCGGATGCCAAGTCGAGCTCGTTGACGCACTAGGGTTAGGTTGCCGCGTTCTGGCAAAATTGACCTGATTGGGCGATTAGCTCAGCGGTAGAGCACCTGCCTTACAAGCAGGCTGTCCACAGTTCGATCCTGTGATCGCCCATCAAGATTCCTCGCTCCGTCATCTGACGAGACACGTCCCAATCGGGATATGGCTCTCTGCTCCCGAAGTTGATCTCATACTTAAAGCCAGCAGGATGATAAAAGCTTGACTCTCATTGTCAGTTGAACCCTGCGGTACTTGCTTCTTCTGATGTTGCGGCGCAACAGGGTTCTGTAGAGCTGATCCTTCTCTCCAAGACATCCCTCACGCCATTCCAGGCTTACTGGTGCTGTTGGTTCGTTGCCCACAACGCTTCGAGTCCTTGAGCTGAGTTGGCCAGGGATTCCCATTTTTTTTCAGATTGATTCATCTGGCAATGCTCATCTCAGTTTGGCTACTTTCCACTCTCGGGTCGTGGAAAAAAAAGCCTTTGCCACAGTTGTTCGTGGCTGTGACCAACCTCACAGATAGAGTCGACTCAGGTCATCGAGTGGTGCAGTGATTCCGGAGATGGTGTGTGCATCGGCGGGGAAGACCCCAACGACAAAAGCCATACCCTGAATCACTATGTATCCCTCTTTTTCTTTCAATCCGGAATCAAAGCAGTTCAAGCCCAGCGAAAAATTCAAAAAGATTTATGATGCATCCAAGATTGATCTTAGCGACTTACAACCCAAGCTTTGGTAGGACCCCAAGAATCCACCCAAGTCGATCTGGAAAGACTTTAATTTGATCGAGCCGAGTGAAAATACAGATGAAGATGGAGAGATTAATGGTACAAGCTATAATGATTATATTCCTGGGACGAATGGCGATGAGACGATTAACGGTTTCCATCGAAGTGATCTGATTTATGGTGGTGATGGAGATGATCATCTTTACGGCGATTGCCTAAGAAACCGACCAACCGAAGGAGTTGACTCCGTGTATGGCGGTCGAGGGGATGACACAATCAGGGCAGATTATGCATACGGAGAAGAGGGAGACGACTCCCTTTATGCACCACACTTCGGAGGAGCCTATCTAGACGGTGGTATTGGTGATGATCGTTTAAACGGCGGTCAAGAAAGAGATACGTTGTTGTGAGGGGCTGATCATGATTATCTCAAGGGTGCCAGTGACTCGGACACAATGACAGGGGGACGAGGCGTTGATCATTTCGTTGTTGGTCAAAGCAATGACCATCTTTATGGAATCAGCAGGGATCTGATGACAGACTTTGAAAATCTTGGTGACAGAATTCAGTTTGAAGTCGTGTCTTATCGCAATCTATCATATCAAGATTTAGATTTTGCTTTTAATGCAGCAGGCAGTCTTGTTGTTTCGACAGATGTTGAGTTTATGGATGATGATCAGCGACGACGTGTTTCCGGTGTCCTGGCAGAAATACAGGGTTTGAATTCCAGCGTAGGTCTTGAACAACAGGACAGGTCGTGCGGTTCCTGATCAATTCCTTGCAGAATCAATGCAATCACCAGCCCCGTCAGAAATGGCGGAGGTTTTTATTGCCCAGACGTCATGCAGTGCTTTTTTGTGTATCGGAGTGGTTCACTCAATTAGGTGATATAGATCAATGAATTAGGATCTTCAAGATTAATTTTGTATCGCATTTTTTGTTCAGATCAACCTATTGGTGGGAGCAGCTGCCAGCTCCACTGGATCAACCAGGCAATGAATGCTGAGTTGAGTATGAAAATGAACTGTTCGTTCAGCCTTGGCCATTGGCGTTTGTCTTGCCCGCTGAAATTCTCCTCATCTGTTTGCCGGCTTAAGGCAAGGTGGGCTCCCCAATTGAGGACAAGCCAGGCAGATAACCATTCAAGGAGGAAATATTGGTCAAGTCCATACATTTTGTGATGTTTAGCACTTTGATTTTAATTTTTTACCAGCCCTAAAGCCGTTTGGCAATATCTATTTAACCTTAATTAGGGATAATCCTCTTTAATGCACTTCTAAACGCAATTGATTGCGGTTAACCAGTGCCCACACCCCACCCCAAATAGAGGGGATCTGGAAGCAAAGTTACCCGAATGGTAAAGCACTCTGACAGTGACTATGGGTTATATGCATATCGGATCGATGCTCTCCACATCCCCTATCTGTCGAGTGTAACCACTCATTTCAATCGCTTTTGTTGTCGTTATTGGCACCTACAGAGCGTATGGCCAAGATCTTGGGCTTTACAGGTTATGTTGGCAACGCGGAAGCCCTGATGTCCTATGCCACTAGAGCTGAAAGCTATACAAAACCCATTACGGTGAACCGGAAAGCGAATCATCGGGCCAAGCAGGTGGCATTGCTGTGTTGCTATCGATCTCCCCTCAAAAAATACACACTTACTAGCTCTGCCCACTGTGGGTTTTTTATTTCATGGCTTCCATTAATTTAAGGTGCTGCAAGGTGCGGTAATGATGCCTCATTTTAGGGGGCTCCAACCAGATCTGCACTCGCGTTAAAGCGTTAGTCGATGGCAATCTTGATACACTATTTCAGTTGTAGCTGGCTAATAAAACCCAGGCAAACCCTTTATTCTGTAGCACTGTACTTAAGTGTATGGACTGCAGACTGAAGAAAGACTGATCAACAATGCAATCGATCAAGCAAAGAAGGTGATGCTTGTACCCTCCTTATATGTAAATCGTCAATGTCTCGCTACCAATACAGTTTGGCCCAGTTTGTCTTGCCTCCGTGCTGTGTGTCGAGATATGATTAATAGGCGCGTTTATGGCAAGGTTTTTCACCTATTTAATTTGGGGGCTCTTCTGGCACTCTCTAGGCGAGTTCGGGAGGGTTTCCCCGACGTGCTTTGGACTCTGTCACTGTTTTGCCTTCTGGAGAACATCCTGCTTGAATCACGATGGCAGCGCGTTTGTTACCCCTTTGAGATTTTGATGGCTAGTCAGAATGTTCCTGAACCACCACGCGCGCTCACGTATACGGAGATGATGAATGAAGGGCGTCAGTACATTGACGACGGCCGTGACGCTCAGGAGTTGTCTCTGCAGGCCAGGATTGAAGAGCTAGAACGCAGGGTGCAGCATCTTGAAAACGTGATCCGCCGTCAAATACGGCTTGGCCGAATGAAGGATTGAGGGCATAATTTTGTCTTGGTAGTGAGCTTTATCTTTTGTTTCATCCTTTGTTTCTAAGAGATGCATTTGATTGGTCATATCTTTAGCTTTTATGTCGTCATTTTTGTTTTTGTACAGCGCGATCGTGATACCGTTCGTCAATGCAGTTGAATTTTTATCGCTCACCGATCTCCTCAGAATGGCTATGCCATGAGTTCGTTGGATGAATGTCTTGCCTGAGGGGTTTAATTTTAAATTGCGCGAGTATACTTTCATTTGCTTCTGTTTTGCCTTGAAGTCGTTGTTGATTAAAAGTGCCGGTGCCATCGGTGCGTCTCTCTATTTGCTCCTGACCCCTGTTTTGGCGGCTCCAAAGCCGATTTTGGAAGAGCTCCTCAGTGTTAATCAGACGCTTGGCGGACGGCACGTTCAATATCCAGCGGGCAAACCGGAAATGAGATTTTTTCGGGCGACGCTGCCCGCTGGCGCGAAATTTCCCCTGCACGTTCACCCTTCACCTGTCATTGTTTATGTTCAGGAAGGAACGTTGACCAATGTTCGCCTTGTTGATGGGCAAGAACTCAGGGATGTGATTCCCGCTGGCGGAGGTTTTCTTGAAGGCTCTCCAGATGAACCCCATTACGTCGTTAATCAAGGGGTAGAACCGGTTGTTTTATTGGTGACCTTTGCCTCTGTGGAAGGGTTGCCAAATCTGACGCGGATTAAACAGTGATCTGTCCGTTAAGGAGTGCGGTGTGAGGAAGGTCTTCAAGTTCACGGCTCCTCAACGCAGTTTGTCCCATCTTCTATGTGAGTAATCTGCCAAGTGTTGATGACATATTTTCTTTGTCGCAATGCATATGTTACGCAATCGGGAAGATAGTTCTCGCCAAATTGGCTCATTGTTTTTTTGATTTGACTCATAAGATAGTGTCGACTGCCTCTTTTGTTGTAATGTCGCGATCATGCCTCGTCATGATTTAATTTTGAATATCAACATGAATGCGCTCCCTGCACTGGTAGGCATATCAAGCATTGTTTGGGTTTCGATTGGAATCCTTTCCCATGCTGATTGGGTTCTTCGGATTTTCAGGAAAGAATCAGAAATCATTGCTCAGCAGCAGGCGACAATTGAGAAATATGGTTATGGAGCAATCTCACGACCTCGTAGATTGACTCAGAAAAATCTCTTTGTCTTTGGTTATTGGGGTAAAGATAGCGTTTCTTCTCAAGAAGGTAGTGCTGAAAATGTTCAGAGTAGTCCGGCAATATTTACACTGGCTAATGTGAATTTGGTCGCATTTACGTCTATTACCGTTTTGGTTGTCCTGAGCAAGGGTCTGTTCCGAGGTTTAGGGATGTTTTGACCTTTTTGGTTGACTGCAATCCCCTTGATTTATATTGTATTATTTTTTGTGACTTCTTGTTAGATACACACTTTGCTTGATACTTTAAAACCAATATTCGTTCTGTTTGTCTTCAGGAACGAACCATGCCTTAATTTGTCGTCTTTCCACAATCACAACTGCAAATCACAACTTGATTGGCCATCGTGAAGTTGTTTGAGAAGTCTTGCTGCTAATGCCCGGGAGATGCGGCGTTGAACTAGGAGATCGCAGATCCAGTCGAATAAAGGCGGCATCGTGCTGTTTTGAGCAAGGCGTTGCTCCAACGTTTGAAGCTCTTCTGTGCGTCTGCACCCCCTCAAGGCGTCGATCAGTGTGTCTTCGACCGGTTGATGAGTCGCCAGCCTCTGCGTTGTGTTCACGAAATGGATCGCATCCTTTCTCTTGTCATGGCATCCCTGCCCGCTTGTTGTCACTATCGGATCACATGTCCCGGCAACCGAGGGCTGAGCTTGAGCCGTGCAGATCCCCCATCGGCGACGGGCTTTGATGCGGTCGCGCTTTTCGCCGCTGCCCGCATTCCCAGTCATCGCTCATCGTCTTGCTTGGCTTGCTGCTGGCTTGCCAGATTGGTTTTGGATGTGTCCCAATTCTCTCTATGCCGTCAGCCCGTACAAGATGTGTCTTTGGTCTGGGCTTGATCACCAACCTGGATAGCCTTCTGAGCCAAGATGCAACCTGAAACACCTGGCGTGCAGAGAATTACAAGCACAATGCCTCAACCTATTGGTGATTAGCTTTTGATGAATGGACGCTAAGCCATTGTAATGACTAGCGATTCTGCCATTGCTTTATTTATTTAACAGAAGGATCCTCGTCTGCTCGAAAAATGTCTTGTGATTAATTGATCTGTTTTGTGGCGGTTCGTTAGGATCACGACACCGTTCTTTTTGGGGCTGGATTTAATCCCAGCCTTCCTTCCTGGTGGGCCATGAGATTGGGTCCGCACGAGCCACAATCACTTCTATTGATCAACAGCTGTTCAGCTGCCAAGCAGCGCGGTCATGGTGCATGAGGGCTGATCCATGCCTCGCGAGGTCTCCTGGTGTGGCAGGACCGCTCAGCTTTGGTTGGGATCGATGGCCTTGCTTTCGGAATGCTCGCGGGATTTTGGCTGCGGTTGGGTCTTTGTCTGCTGTGGCTGGCCGGATGCCAGGGTCGCCTCGAGGCGTTGGAGCTGGGCTTCCCTGATCGCTGCTGTCTTGTCCATCAGTTGAAGGGTTTCGCGATGGCCGTTGAGCCCCTTTCGGCGACGCCAGCGGTTTGACGGAGAAATTTAGAGGTGTTGAACAGTAACCCCAAGACTTTTGTTTGCCCTTGCTGACAACCGCATGAGTCCTGGTCGGCCTTCCGCGTCAGCCGCTGCGGCTAAACGCGTGCAGAATCCTGGTGGCAAGAGGTTGTCGTCTGCCTAAATCGGCGGCTCAAGCGGCCGAAGACTTCATTGCGAGTCGATCAAGAACCGGGTCTTTGCGCGTTTCTGGCGTCAAATTTGTGCGCCGATCGGATCACGGATGTATCGCCGCTGTGGTGAGGCAGGCGAAATGTTGGGCGGTTGTGACGCTCGGCAGTGGTGCTCAGCGGTTGTGGATTCAGCCCGTTGTTTGGCCATGCCTCGATCCCCTCCATCGCTTCATGTTTGCGTGGTCATTCCTCATGGGCTCCTACGTTTGCAAGGAACTCTTTGAGGTCTTTTGGTGTGCTGTCGCGTCGCGCAGCAGCCTTAATGCCCATGAAAAGTCAACGCATCTCTCTGCCGCTTTTTATTGAGCCTCGCTCAGTATGTGGTTTTTGTGCTGATTTCGTTCATCCTTTGGTGTGAGTTTCCCTGGACTGATTGGCTGCCTGATTTTGTAAAACTTGTATCCTAATGATGGCGTATTGTTGTAGCTTGTCGTTGAAGAGCTGTCCTTGGTGTAATTGAATTTATTGCATAGTGATTAGGATCGTTCGGGGATTGTTTTTGGTTGTGTATTGTTGTAAAGATTCCGAGTTTTATGGGAGCAATGTTTGTTTTTCCTGTTGATCTGTTTGGCTTGAATTGGCCCAATCAGGCCTGCTTAAAAATGTCTGCTAGGGACGTCGTTTGGATGATGCAGTGTTGGATTCATTGTGTGGAGTTACCTCAGCTGTAAATCCTCCGGTATTCAGTGGGGGTGTATTTCATGCCTGTGATTCGTTCGCTGCAGGTTGTGGTTGTTGCAGGGAGATCGGAACTGCAATCTGGGATTTGAGACTCTTGATAGGCGTGAAGGCACAACATGCTGACTGGAAGTGCTGTTGATGCCAGCACCGAGAGAATGGCAAGACTTTTGATCGGCATGACTTCGGAGGTGTTTGCTCTGTGCAAAGCCTCGTTCCAGCAGGTTTGTATGCGTTTGATCCTGGTCAAGCCGTCCTGTGATTCTCCGCACAGTGCATGCTCAGACGCGATCTGAACGACAGGGCCAGAGCAAGATGCTGCCTCTGTTCCTTGTAACGGAATCAGGTTTGGCTGAGGGAGTAACGCTCACCAGGTTGTGAGTCGATCCAACGGGTGCCTTCTGGTAGCCGTTGGCCCGATTCCGCGATCGATCCCTGCATTTGCAGGATGCCACTTAAGGCCCCTTCGAATCGGACGTCTCCACCAGAGGTGCTGGCCAGCACAGTGCGGGGTTGGAAACGCTCCACCAGTTGCGGCAGGACGCTTTTCCCTTTGACGAAGGAGCCAAAGATGGGCAAGCCAAGATCCACCATCGGAGTGATCACAGCATCCAGTTGTTGTTTGGGGATTGCGGGATCGAGAAATCCATGGGGTTCCAGGTAGAGCGTTCCGCTGCTGTGTTCGAGCAGATATCCGTTCTCAACCGCCGGCACTGGAGCTCCTGCGGTGGCCTGAATGCGCAACCCTTGCTGGTTCACGCTTTCTCCCGGTTTGAGGCTGGTGACGGATTCAAATCCCAGATCATGAACAACCCGGCTCGCCGCCTTGGATCCCACCACCGGAAGAGTCCTCGACAACAGCTTCAGCGTGTCCGGGTGAGCGTGATCGGCCAGCCCCTGGGTGAGGAGAAGCAGGTCGAGTTGTTCAGGAACGGGTTGTGGTGCTCCCAACGTTCCCTCCAGCAGCCACGGGCCAGGAGGGAAGCTGAGCGATCCTTCAAGCCATGGGTCCACCAGAACTCTCAGGCCTGCGAAGTCGAGCAACCAGCCATTGGCGCCCAGATACGTTGCCGCGAGAGTCATGAGAGAGATTCTTGGCGCTGCCGGCAGCTGTCGCAGAGCCCAAAGAACTCGAGCGTGTGAAACAGGAGGTTGAAGTCGCCGCAGGCCTCAGCCGGGATCGTTACGTCGTGAATTGGGCAATGTTTCAGCGGTCGCGTCTGACCACAGTCCACACATGTGATGTGATGGCGATCCCTCTCCACAGGCGCGTAGAGGGCTTCTCCACTAGGGAGATGGCGGCAGCGGACCAATCCACGTTGTTGCATGCGGCGCAGGTTCCGATACACCGTGGCAAGCCCCATTTCGATCGGTCCTCCCTCAAGGCTTCGATGCAGCTGTTGACCGCTCATTTCATCGGTCTGGCTCTGCAGAACCTTCAGAAGGTGTTCTTGACGGCTGTTCATCGATGGAGAGGCCAGGGGCATGGCGTCAGAACGTCACCAACCAGCGACCGGCGCAGGCCAGCCCAACCATCATGCTGCCCAGCAGCCATGTTTTGCGGTTCGGTTCCAGCATCCGACGCCCCAGGATGATCGCTCCAACTGCACCGATCAGCACGGTTGTGGTTTGGCAGAAGCCGATCACGTGCGGTTCCGCACTCCAGTGCGGCCATCCAGCTGGCAGCACCATTCCTGCTTCGCGCATGCTCAGAGGCAGATGACTTGCCAGAAGTACAGCCCAGAGCATCGGTAAGCCTGCATACAGCCAACATCTGTTCAGCCATAAGCCGGCCGCCATGGGGAGAGCCAAGGCGAGGAGCGCGAAACTGAGGCGCGGCAGCAGCGGTCCTCCGTGCATCGTGACCGGCGCTCGCGGCAGCCAACCGAGAAGCTTGTCCCAGTGATGAAGACTGATGCCGCCTGCCAGAACGAGGATCAGACCCTCTCCCTCGGCGGGCCCACCCTTGAAACAGGCGTAACTGTTGCAGCTGCCGCTGCAGGTGCCGACCTCAGCTCGCAATTCCAAGATGGTCAATTTGGCGAAGAGGCCGTTCATCCCTCCGACAGGACAGAGGTACCTGCACCAGAAGCGCTTTTCAAACAGCAGTGAGCTGATCACAGCACCACAGGCGACTCACCAGTGGCAGGCTCAGAGGATCAAGGCCACCACCAGGCTCAGAACAGCTTGAGGATGCTGGTTTGGGCCAAGGTTTGCGGGCCAAGCCAAAGGGCGAGATTGACGGCGATGAACAGCCAGCTGACAAGGCCGAACAGAAGGCCGTTCCAGAGCCGTGGTGATCGCATCGGGTAACGCAAGGCTGGCCGCCAGCGCCAAAGATCAAACCGGTGGCGAGTGGTTTTGTTGTCGAGCCAGAACATCTCCTCAGGCAACGCTTCAGGCAGGGAGGTCTGCTGCCGCTGGCGAACCTGTCGCAGGGCCCGTTTCATCAGATCGTCCAGTTCCCGCAGATTGTTCGCGAAGTCGTGGTTCTGCAGGCGCCGCACGACGGATTCGGGTAACTGTGGTGGGCGCGTCCAGCCCATGCTGGAACTCTTCAGCAGCAGCAAATAGCCCAACCAAGCGCCCAGATCGGAACGGCGCACCCGTAGCGGTGGTACGCGGATTTGCAGTGTGAACCGGACCAAATCCGGTTGCGTGGTTTCACTTGAACACAGCATGCGTCCGCTGAACCCGGGGGATTGACCTCTTGCCATCACGATCAATTCCACGCGCAGGTGGCCTTCAATCCGATCGATCCCCTTGTTCAGGACTGTGTTCTCACCAAGCGAGTTCAGGAGTCGATTCGCGTTGCGATGTTTGAGATCTTCGGCGTCGAGGC
The DNA here is from genome assembly GCA_003211515.1 of Synechococcus sp. AG-670-F04. Taxonomy (GTDB): domain Bacteria; phylum Cyanobacteriota; class Cyanobacteriia; order PCC-6307; family Cyanobiaceae; genus Parasynechococcus. Next base: position 46,595 of record QCSN01000006.1, on the reverse strand, counting down.
TGATCAGCAGCTATCGCCTCTGGTTGGAGCCGTAATGGATCAAGGCTGCGCGGTTGTCTTTTTCCAGTCCCGGTTCGCAGCTGATCAGCACTGGACAGCGGCCTGGATCTACGGCTGCCGCATGAATCTCCTGCCGCAATCGCTTGGCATAACGGCTGTCTCCCGCCACTCCCCGCCGGACTTGACCCACCATATGGGGAGCCAAAGGCACCAGCTGGGCTTCGCGATCAGTCACGTGCTGCGCTGGTGTTGATCAGCGCTTCACTCATTGTCCAAAGCCGCTGGCGCTGGTCGGGGTCGAGGGCCGCACCGGCCACCCGACAGCGTCCGGGAGCGCCGCGCATGCCTCCCAACTGTCCAGGGCCGTAGTGCTCACCCCCTGATGCAGTGGGCGCTGTGGCGGCATGCAACTGGGGCAGTGCCCCCATCGCTGCACTTTGGAACAAGGGTTGCATTAATTGATAGACGATCGCTTCCGTACGACTGCCACCGCTCAGCACGGCCGTCGGCTGCAGATTGGTCTGCGCCATCCCCGGATGTGCGGCCAGAGAGCGCACGGAACTCTCATCGGCAACAAGACGTGCGTTCAGTTCGAGCGCGAACATCACGTTGGCCAGTTTGCTTTGGCTGTAAGCGCCATAGCGGTTGTAGGACTCTTGCCAATTGGGATCGTCCCAGCGGATTTGGCCGAAGTACTGCACCCCTGAGGTCACCGTCACGACCCTGGCCCCACGCTGGGCTTCGAGAAGTGGTAGCAACTGGGTGGTGAGGGCCATGTGCCCCAGATGATTAACGGCGAATTGCAGTTCATGGCCCTGGGCGCTGGTCTGCCGCGGTGGTGCCATAACCCCGGCGTTGTTGATCAGCAGATCCAATTGGCCGTAACGGGATTTCACCGTTTCAGCTGCTGTTGCAACGCTGTTGAGATCCGCAAGATCCAGATCCAGAAGATCCAGGTCGTTCAGCCCCTCCTTGATCAGACCCATCCGGGCTGATTCGGCTTTGCGCCGGGAACGGCACGCCATCAGCACCGTGGCACCCCGCTGGGCCAGAGCTCGAACGGTTTCAAGCCCAAGACCAATGTTGGCACCAGTTACGAGCGCAATCCGACCGTCTTGGGACGGGATGTCTTCAGCTCTCCATCCCATGGCGCATCATTCTTCAGGGAAGAGCAGTTCCGCGAGTTCGTCGGCATCGACGTCATACACCCTCGCCAGGCTGGTTTCGATGGCGCTCGTCACTTCACCGGGAAGGAAACGCATTGAATTCAGAGCATCTTCGGCGATGTCGTCCGTGAGAAGTTGCTCCTCACTGTCGAGTTTCTCGTCGTTGATCACCGCCATCACCCAGCTCTGGTAGGCATATACGAGATCCGAGAACTCGAGTTCGGGATCATTCAGATCCAGGGCCATCGGATGCGTCCATTTCTCCTTCACCACAGTTTGCCTTGTGGATTGTCAGCAAGCAGTGGGTTGGCGACAGTGAAAAGAGGTTGGTCTTGCCTTACGTCGCCCCATGCAGTCCCTAGATGAACGCATGCAACGCGTTGTGGCGCGTCGCCAGGAGCTTGCGCTCCGTTGGGATGCACTGCGCAATAACGACCTGCTGCAGTTGTTGGTAGTGACCCTGCCAGGTCTGTTGCGGGCGGAGCGATGCGGGTTGTTTGTTCTTGATCCAGATGCGGATGAGCTGTGGCTGGAGGCGGGAACAGGGGTGATGCAGCGTCAGATCTGCGCTGATCTCGATGGTTCGATGGTTGGTGAATGCGTCCGCATGGGGACTTGCGTCAATCGCTCAGGCCTGGAGCAGTTGCAGGGGGCTCACCAGCAGGCGGGTGAGGAGCTTTCTTATTCCGTCTCCACTGCGATGACCGTGCCCATCCATGGTGTCGACGGCATGGTGGTCGGTGCTTTGCAGGTGTTGAACCGCCTCGATGGTCAGAGTTTTGCTGAGGCGGATCAGGCTCAGCTCGAGGCTGTGGCTCACGCCATTCAGCCTTCGGTGCAGCGAATGCATGCCAGTCGCCAGTTGCAGCAGCGTTCGCTGAAACTGGACCGCACCATTGAGGTCCTACGCGAACGCCTGGAGGCGATGCGCCCTGGGCACAGCTTTCGCACGTTTGAACCTGCTCACCTCGCCCATGCGGAGGGATTTCTGCATCATCGGTGGAACGGCCGTTGTTATCCCCCGTTCATTGACCGGAGAGCGACCGAACACCTCACCCAGTCTTGGGACACCCAGCCGAATGATGTCCTCCTTGCGACGCATCAAAAGGTAGGAACTCACCTGGCCAAGAAATTTCTGGTGGAGCTGGTGCGAGCGAATGTTGATCTCCCAGATCGGCATCCGATGGCTGAGGGAGATATCGGCCATGGAGCCATGCCCTGGCCCGAGGTTTTGCTGTCTCAGGAGACGCCTGGAGAGTGGCAGCGATTTCAGGCGGCAACGTCGGATCGTCCGCGCCTTTGGTACCTGCACTGTGCCGTTGAGGATTTGCCCTGTCGCCGTATCCACCCGCAGACGCGTTTTGTGGTCGCCATCCGCGATCCACGCGCAGCATTGGTTTCTCAGTACTTCTTCTGGGTCCGTCACCCTCTGCTTCAGGTGGATCCAGAGCTCGACATGGATCGCTTCGCTGAGCTTTTCGTGGAAGGGGATCTTTATTTCGGCAGTTATTTCAAACATGTGCGCGAGTGGCTGACGCCGGAACCTCGACTGCAGGCTTCGCAGATCTGTGCTCTTCGTTATGAGGACATGGTGGAGCGCAAAGCGGACACGGTGGAGAAGCTTCAGCGGTTCCTGTTCCCATCGGCATCGCTGTCAGCGGACCGGGCAGCGGAGATCGCTGCCGCGACGGAATTTCAGACCATGAAGCAGGGCATCACAGCCAACCCTGGCAGTTTTCACCTCAATCCCAAGCTCTATTTTCGGGCGGGCACCACGGACAACTGGCGCCAGCATCTGTCTCCTTACGCCGAGAAACTTGTTGTGAATGCTGCTCGACAGCAATGGGTTGATCTGGAAGAGCATCCCCTGGTCGGCCCCTATCTCACCGCGATGGCGCACTGATTTCGAGCTTTTGTCTCATCTGGTGGAGGCGCTGCTGGTTTCGTTCTGGCCTGGGGCATCAGGTTGTTGTTCCGGGGCGGCTGCGGCGAAAGCAGCGAGAGATAGGCACTGGATGTGCAGTGCGTTCAGGCGTGTGAACGGTGAGAGATCAAGGCCCAATCGCCTTGCTGCTTCGAGGTGGGGTATCACGAACACGTCGGCCAGCGTCGGTCGTGTTCCGATGCAGAAAGGGCCCGGCAAAGAGTCCAGCCAGGAATTGAGGCTGTCTAGAGCATCGAGCTGGTGATGACGCACACCGGTCTGGAGAGCGGCTGCCAGGGTCGGACCGAGGTGCCGGCCGGCGTTCAGGATGGGTTGACGCAGCCTTGCCGGGAGCAAGAGAGGTTGCAGCGAGCTGTTGACGTGCTCGGCGATTGCTCGGCAGATCCAGCGCTCCTTTTTGGAGCTCGGCAACAGAGCGTCGCTTTGTCCATCCAGGGTTTCCTCCAGGGTCTCGAGGATGGCCAGTGTTTGAACCCAAGGCTCTCCATCCACAAGCAGGGTGGGAACTTCGGCTCGAGGATTGAGCGCCACATACCAGCCGCTGTGTTGTTCGCCTCGATCGAGGCAGACCGGTGTGTAGGTGAACGCAAGTTGTTTGAGCCGAAGGCCGATCTGCAGGCGGTGGGATGCACTTGATCGCCAGCATCCAAACAGTTGCAGCGAGGGCATTGGAGGGGGTGTGGACTCTCATTCAAGATGGCGTTTATGAGCACGCCGTCTTCCGACCCGGTCCAGTTACAGGCCACCTTGTTTGATTTCGCAATCGCTGAACTGGTCCGTCAGCACAGGGAGAGCTTTCAGCCGATCTGGTCGGTGGACAGCTGGGTGAAGCTGCTGATTTGGCTGTCGCTCAATTGCGGTTGCCGAGGCGATGAAGACGGGATGAAGTGTTTCGCTGAGGCGCTGGGCCCCAGCCTCACCACGCGGATGCGGCGGGTGTTTTTCGAAAGGGAACTGGAGGATCTGGATCTGCAACTGATGGCGGACCCTGCTGAGCCGCAGGTCTTGGTGCTGCCGATGGGGCCGGGAGCACCGTTGGATCTGTCGCGGGTCGCTGTGGTGATCGAGCGGATGCAGCTGGAGGAGCAGGTGGTGCTAGATCAGGATCGCTGGCAACACCTCGATGGGGTGGTGGCGATCCCGCGCAGGGAGTCGGCGCCATGACCCTGATCTGTGGTTACCGCAATGCCGGTTTTGTGGCCGTTGCCGATGCGGTTTCGGATTTTTTTAACCGCCGGTTGGATCTTCAGCGGCCGGGCGTGGCCTTTGGTCCTTCTGGAGAGAGCGATTCCGCCAAGCTCAGTACCGACATCAGCCTGGTGGCGATTGATCGCAGTGATGCTGAGTCCTTTGCCTTGGCTCAACTGATCTTGCGCGGTGTCACGGCAGGTTTGGAGCGCTACCTGGCGGATCGCCCTCTTTTTCGTGACTGTTGTCCCGATCAGTCCCTGTTTGTTAACCCGATCTTCAATCTGCAGCATTACGCGCCGGGTGAAGGTTTTAAGCGATGGCATTGCGATTGGACCATCAGTGATGAGGCCACAGAGCCTGTGCATCGAGTCCTGGCTTGGATTTTGTATTGCAATGATGTTGATGAGGCTGGCACTGAATTCCACTGGCAGGGCCACCATGAAGCAGCAGAACGGGGAAAACTGCTGATTTTTCCGGCCGGACCATCGCATATTCACCGCGGTCGTGTGAATCATCAGTCGAGCAAATTGATTGCGACAGGGTGGATCAATGCCGGGCGGCAAGAGGATTATTTCAAGCGCTTGGCGCAATGAATTGTGTGTCTGCGGCGTTGTTCATTGCGACGGCAATCACTGGCTTTTGCGCAGCATCGCTCCTTGCTCAACATTGATTATTCATTGCCACTTTTTGTCTCTTGAATTGGACCAACCAAGGTGTTGTCAGCCGTTGGATTATAACTGGACGTGCATTGCAAATGGGCGTGGATTGCAATATCCCCAAACTCTTATTTCTTGTTTTTATGTTGATTGTTGTGTTCAGATGCATGTGAACCGATGAATGTCTGAAAGGTGGCTCGCTCGATCTGGAATTGAAGGTGTTAATTCGTTGGGCGTTTATTCGTCGGTCTCGGCGTGCTCATTCTGTTCAGGTTGGAGCTGGTTGGATTGGGATCCAAGCCGCAGCGTCTGGTCTTTGGACGGTGGCCATTCCATGGGATACACCTGGCGTTGGGGAAAGGGTATACCGATGCCATTGTCTTCGAAACTGTGCCAAATTGCCTGCCTTAGATCACTCCCCACCCCAAAGGCTTCCAAGGGATTTCGAACCCAGAACAGCAGTCGATAATTGATTGAGGAATCGGCGAAATCGACCGTGAATGCTGCTGGTGGAGGGTATTGCAGCACCCTTTCATGCTGCTTTGCGACTTCTTCGAGAAGTGCGATCACCTGCTGTGGCTCGTGGTGATAAGCGGCACCAACTATGACCGAATCACGCCGGGATGTTTCTTCGGCTGTGAATGATTCCGCTTCTTGCGTGAAAAAATTCTGGTTGGGGATCAGCAGCTCGGCACCATCGCGACCACGGCGAAGTTGGGTGGCACGCAATCCCAGTTTGCGAACCGTGCAGGGATCACCATTGATCATCAGTATTTCCCCTGGACGAACGGAGCCTTCGAACAACAACCAGAGGCTGCTGATGAAATTGGAGATGATTTCTTTGATGCCGAAGCCAATACCCACAGAGAGGCCACCGGCCACGGCCACGATCGCTGTTCCGTTGATGCCCATGTAATACGCCACTCCCATCACGCCGATTCCGACGACTGAGTAACGCACGATCACCTCGAGCGCCTTGCGGCCTTGTGGCTTGATGCCAAAGAAGCTTCCACCCAGCCAGGCGGCAAAGGCGGCAGGGCGACTGGCCAGGGAGATGACCAGGTAAACGATGACGAGGGCGGTGAAGAATTTGCCGATCGTGAGGGTCACTCCAAACACGTCGCCAAGCGAGATGAGTGAAATTGATTCCCGGCTCCCCAGCATCTGGAAAAACGTGAGGATCGTTCCCACCAGCAGGATTGGCCTGAAGAAGGATTTGTCGATCTCCTCGACTGGCACCTTCGGATAGCGACTGCTGATCAGCTGCTTGGTGGGTTCCACACAGCGCCAGATCGTCCAGAGCAAAGCCAGGTACTGCAAATAGCCGGCCGTTACCCCAAGTCTTGTGAGGATTGAGGTAACCACTAACAGCATCGCTGGAACGATGAGTTGGGTGAGGCTGGAATGCAATGAGTTCTGCAGCTTGCGCTTCAGCCTCGATTCGCTGGTGATCGCGATGACGAACACCCCAACTTGAAGGAGGACCGAACCGCGTTGCAGATAACCGAGCCAGGTGGTGGCTTCAGAGGTCAGAGCGCTGATCATTGACCGCTCTCCCGCAGGCTCTTGAGGATGTCCTGTGTTGCCTCTTCGGGGCTGCGGATGTCGTAGATGGTGTCGAGCAGGGCATCTGAGATCGCTTCGTATTGCACCGGGTCGCGGAACACCCTGGCTTTCGACTGCCCTTTCGCCGCATTTTCCTGAAGGGACTGTTGGGCATACATCACCAACGCTTCAGTCCCACCAGGGATTTTGGACGCAACGATTTTGGCTGCTTTCCGATTGACCGGCAGGGAATTGCGCCCCGCTAGGGCATAGGTTTTCTGCGCCCAGGGTTTGCTGATGAAGTCGATCATCACCAGCGCTTTTTCACGTTGCTTGGGGCTGGAGTTCCGTCCGAGCGACCACACCTGCAGCTTGGTGGTGGCTTTCAGACGCGTTGAAGGTCCCTTGGGTAAGGGGGCGAGCTCGAGTTTGTCCTTGAATTTCTCGCGCAGCTCACGCAGGCTGCTGCTCCAACAGGTGATCCAGTCCAACTCTTCGTTGATCAGGGCCTTGCGGAGGCTGCGCTGATCGTTAAGGAAGCGGATGTTTTGTTGGTAACTCGCGGCTTCCAGCCAGCGGAGCCAGTTGGTCACATTGAGCTGCCGTTCAGGACTCGGGGGCAGATTGTTCAGCGCAGCTTCCATGGCTTCGCCGGCATCAAATGATTCCGCACTCCAGAACAGATCTTTCAGTTGCAGGGCCATCCCGAAATTGTTCTCATCGCTGTCCTGTTGCATTTCCTTCAGCGTTTCGGGTGGTGACGCCAGGCGTTCCTTGTTGAAGCAGGCCAGCTGGACAAATTGATTGACCGGTCGACCCACGAGCTGACCGTCCTGCGCCGTCACCAATTCGAAGAGATAGGGCGGGGTATCGGCTCGATCCTCTGCTGAAAGTGTGATCGGATCGACCAGGTTGCGGTTGTACAGCTCCAAGGCCGTATCGCTGTCGGTGATTAACAGGTCCGGTCCGAATCCACTCTGGGTCTGTGCAGCAATCTCCTCGACGAAATTGGCTTGGGATGACAGGGTGAGTTGGGGACGAATGGACGGGTCCACTCCCTTGATGTGGCTGATGGCGTCCTCAGTGATTTCACGTAGGCGCTCGTAATCCCGACTGGAAACGGTTTCTGCGCTGTTGATCGTCCGGACCACCTTGACGACAACGGGTGGTTTCCACGGACCGCTGCAACCAGTCGTCAGCGCAGCTAAGGCGATGCCCAAGGCCAGATGCCGGATCCGGATTGGGTTCATTACTTAATGGAAGTTCGGGGATGTTAGGGGCGTTGGCTTGGATGGGCTGGGCTTTGCGAGCATGTGCCGCTGTGTATGTGAGCGTTCCGTGTCCGAACTGGCTAAGACCTATGACCCGGTTGGCACGGAAACCCGATGGCAGCGGGCCTGGGAGGACCAGGGGGCGTTCCATCCCGACCCGAAGGCGCCTGGTGAACCCTTCTCGGTGGTGATTCCACCGCCGAACGTGACCGGCAGCCTGCATATGGGCCATGCCTTCAATACGGCCCTGATTGACACGATCGTGCGCTACCAGCGCCTGGCTGGAAAGAACGTGCTCTGCCTGCCGGGCACCGACCACGCCTCGATCGCGGTGCAGACCATCCTCGAGAAGCAGCTCAAGGACGAGGGCAAGACTCGCCACGATCTCGGCCGCGACGCCTTCCTGAAGCGGGCTTGGGAATGGAAGGCTGAAAGCGGCGGACGGATCGTCGGCCAGCTGCGGCGGCTGGGCTATTCCGTTGATTGGAAGCGCCAGCGCTTCACCCTCGATGAGGGGCTGAGTGAGGCGGTGAAGGAGGCCTTCGTGCGCTTGCACGAGCAGGGGCTGATTTACCGCGGTGAATATCTGGTGAACTGGTGCCCCGCCTCGGGCTCGGCGGTGAGCGATCTGGAGGTGGAGATGAAAGAGGTGGACGGCCACCTTTGGCACTTCCGCTATCCGCTCAGCAGCGGCGAGGGGCATCTGGAGGTGGCCACCACCCGGCCCGAAACGATGCTGGGCGACACGGCGGTGGCGGTGAATCCCACAGACGAGCGCTATGCCCATCTGGTGGGCCGGTCCCTCACCCTGCCGTTTGTGGGGCGGGAGATTCCAATTGTGGCCGACGACCACGTGGAGAAGGATTTCGGTACCGGCTGCGTCAAGGTGACGCCGGCCCATGACCCCAACGATTTCGCCATCGGCCAACGCCACGGTCTGCCCCAGATCACGGTGATGCGCAAGAACGGCACTATGAACAAGGAGGCCGGTCAGTTCGAGGGGCTGGATCGCTTCGAGGCTCGCCAGGCGGTGGTGGCAGGGCTCGAGGAATTGGGGCTGCTGGTGAAGGTGGAGGACTATCGCCACAGCGTTCCCTTCTCCGATCGCGGCAAGGTGCCTGTGGAGCCGCTGTTGTCCACCCAGTGGTTCGTGAAGACCGAGCCCTTGGCGGCCCGTTGCCGCGAAGCTCTTGAGACGCAGAATCCCCGCTTCATTCCGGAGCGTTGGGAGAAGGTTTACCGCGACTGGCTCACCGACATTCGCGATTGGTGCATCAGCCGTCAGCTCTGGTGGGGTCATCGCATCCCCGCCTGGTTCGTGATCAGCGAAACCGGCGGTCGATACACCGACAAGACTCCCTATGTGGTGGCACGCAACGAAGCCGAAGCGCTTGAGAAGGCCAAGGCTGAATACGGCTCAGCCGCTGAGATTGAGCAGGACGAAGACGTGCTCGACACCTGGTTCTCTAGTGGTTTGTGGCCCTTTTCGACCTTGGGCTGGCCGGATATGGACAGTGCAGACCTGCAGCGTTGGTACCCCACCAGCACCCTGGTGACAGGTTTCGACATCATTTTTTTCTGGGTGGCCCGGATGACGATGATGGCTGGCGCCTTCACCGGCGAGATGCCGTTCCAGGACGTCTATATCCACGGGCTAGTGCGGGACGAGCAGAACCGCAAGATGAGCAAGAGCGCTGGCAACGGCATCGATCCCTTGCTCTTAATCGAGCGTTATGGCACCGATGCTCTGCGCTTTGCCCTGGTGCGGGAAGTGGCGGGTGCCGGACAGGACATTCGCCTCGACTACGACCGGAAGAAAGACACCTCCGCCACGGTGGAGGCCTCGCGCAACTTCGCCAACAAGCTGTGGAACGCCACCCGGTTCGCCTTGATGAATCTGGGCGGTGAGACGCCAACCCTGCTTGGCGATCCCGATCCTGATGCATTGCAGTTGGCGGATCGATGGATCCTGTCCCGGTTGGCGCGGGTGAATCGTGAAACCGCCGTGCGTTATGGCAGCTACGCCCTTGGTGAAGCGGCCAAGGGCTTGTATGAATTTGCCTGGAACGACGTTTGCGACTGGTATCTGGAGCTGAGCAAGCGCCGCTTGAATCCCGGCGAGAGTCCAACGCCGGAAGCCTTGGCTGATCAGCGCACCGCCAAGCAGGTGCTGGCCAAAGTGATCAGCCAAATGCAGCTGATGTTGCATCCGCTGATGCCTCACCTCACCGAAGAGTTGTGGCACAGCGTCACCGCAGCGCCCGAAAGCACTTTTTTGGCGTTGCAGCCCTGGCCGGCGGTGGATGAGGCAGCGCTGGACGATGGTCTTGAGACGTCGTTTGCAGAGTTAATTGCGGCGATCCGGGTGGTGCGCAATCTCAGGGCGGTCGCGGGACTGAAGCCGTCTCAGAGGGTGCCGGTGCGCTTCGTCACCGGCCGTGGTGCGCTGGCGGATGTGCTCACCAAGGGCACAGCCGAGATCACGGCGTTGACGCGAGCCGAGTCGGTGGCGGTGATGTCACTCGCGGAGGCCAATGCCGCACCAGTGGCCAAGGCTCTGGCCGGTGTGAATGGTGAGTTGCAGGTGCTGTTGCCGATCGAGGGACTGGTGGATCTCGATGCGCTCAGAGGTCGGCTCGAGAAGGACATTGCCAAGGCCGAGAAGGAGATCAAGGGCTTGGCTGGCCGACTGGGCAACCCCAACTTTGCTGACAAGGCACCGGCCGCGGTGGTTGAAGCATGCAAGACCAATCTCGCTGAAGCCGAAGCGCAAGCTCAGCTGGCGCGCCAGCGTTTGGCGGATCTTGGTTGAGAGTCAGCGCTCCAGATAAACATCTGCATGGATGCCGCAGCGGTTTTTTTACTGGAGCAACCGTTCCTTGAAGAAGGCAATGATTTCATCGCGTGCCGCCAGGGTCGGTTCCCCGATTTCATCGATGAGATGCGTCGTGACAACACTGTGTGGATGGCCCACCACCTCTTTGGTGAACGGTGGCAGGTCCTTGGTGTTGCCAGCGCTGTCGGGAAGCACGCGGCCAATGAATTGGTCGCCGAGGGCGTCGGAGTAGGCAGCAAACCGTTCAGCCCGACAGAACGAATCACCCTCAAAGCGATAGCCGAGCACGGTGAGCTGATCGGTCTTCATACGCTCGGCGATCGTGCTGATCTCTTCCGTTGAGATGGCGAGTGCCGAGGGATTGTCGAGGGGAAGCGATGGTTCGCACATGACAGGCGCAACCACGGCCGGTTCAAGCATCATCGACAGCGCAAAATTTCCTGTGAAGCACATGCCGACGGCGCCCACACCAGGCCCTCCGCATTCCTGATGGGCCAATTTGGCTAACCCACGCAGCCATGACGTAACAGGACTGGATTCGTTGCTGGCAAAGGCCTTGAATTCATGGCTGATGCAAGCTCTTTCGAAAATCTCCTTGCCTTCTGATCCGCTGGGAATGGCCCCATCCCGCCCGAATAGAGATGGCATGTAAACGGTGAACCCCGCGTCTCTCACCCAGCGGCTGAAGCGTGCCACATGGGGGCTGATCCCTGGGATTTCAGCGATTACAACAACGGCTGGCCCAGTTCCTGAACAAAAGACCCGTTTTGTTGTGGTCTCGAAGGTCATGTTTCTGACCTTGAAATCTTCCAACCCATCAGGCTGGTTCACGTTACGTGGGCTCATCGGATGGGTGGTTGTTGAAGCAAGGGTTTAAGGGGGTTAGGTGTTTTGCTCGATGTTTCCAGCCTGTCAAAGAGTTTCTAACCCCAGTTGCGTCCAAATCTTGGCTTGGCGATCTTTTCTGAAGATTTAAAAATGAGAAGCATCTGTGTGTGATCTGCGCAGCCCATGATTTATAGGTGAATGGGGATGTCGTTGGATTTTTGATCTGATTCGGAACCCAAGCCTTTGGATTCCGTTCATCCCCCAGGAATTGATGATGATCAACGTAAAGGGTCTCTTTATTTTTTGGCGGTGATCTTTTCTCGTGACTAGAATGTGTTTGTAACGCTTGCGACAATGTGATTTCTGAGCGGAATATTCTGGGTCACGTCTTGCAAGGGCCAGGGCATGACCATCATGATGGCCATTCTTCGTCTGGTGGTCATGATTCAACGTATGAGCCCACTCAGTCGCAGCCAAATTATTTTCAAATCCCCAATTTTAGTAAGGAAGACCGTTACAATCCCAATGCAGCTTATAACTTAGCTCCTGCATATACGTTTCCCAAGGGATTGGCTTTGCCAATCGCTAAGAATTTTGATTACCAATCGTTTATCAAGACAACTTGGGCCAACAATACGGAAACAAATGAGACTGGCCAAGGCCTTCCTCTTTATATTGATCTTCCCAATCTCGCATCAGAGGGTTCCTTCCAATGGGATAGCTTTCCAGCCGGAGAAGCACAGCAATTTTTAACGTTCAGTGTCGACCAAGACACCATCAACGATAAAGACCTCTACAACGGTGAAAACAACGGAGAAACACCGGTTGTTTTAGATGCATTGTCCAGTTCTAAAACTCAGCGTCCATTTACGATCTCACTGTCCGTTACTCCATACAACGCAGGCCCGATTCCTCATATTCACTGGGCAGAAGATGAGTGGTTCATTCTCCTTCAGGGTGAGATGGATTCCTGGATCGGAGATCCTTTGGATGAACCCTATGAATTAAACGAATTCCCAGAGGGTTCGGAACCATCAGATGAATATTATTCTGGGAAGGTTATTACATCTGACAATATTGACACGTTCTATTACGGGCATTTGATGCCTGGACAATCTGTTTATCTCCCTCGGGGGCATGCGCACGCCTATCGAAATGCGAGCCCGAGTGGAGATCCATTGGTCTTTTTAACCATTTGGTCTCGCACTCCAGGCTACCCAGAGGGAGGTATTGAAGAATTTTTCACTTTGCCTGATCCAAGGATCGGATATTTCTTTGATACATCGAATGATGCTGCTTCGTTCGGAAATTTGAATAATAAAAATATTGGTAGTGAAACTGGAATTGAGAATCAACAGAGATTTGTTGATTATTTCAATACTTTCCCTGACTATCATGTCGCTATGAGCCGTAACTTTGGCTCATTTGCTGATCCAAATAGTGCAGGAGGAAATTGGAATCCTGAAATTCCTAATGATACTGCCGCGATCAGTACTCCCCCGCCTTCCTATTGGTCCAAAACGTCTCAAACGCCCTGGCTAACAGAGGAAGATGATCCTGATTCCTCTCCTTTCTATTTGCCTCCTGCACCCAATGCCCCCTCGGATTATGTAGATTTTTCGACGCCTTTTGATCCGACAGTAGTTCAGACAGCTGAATATACATATGTTGGGCCTAGTTCTAAAAAAAGTAGGCGATCATTTGTCGATAGCCTGGAGCAGCTCCATGATGTGATTTCAACAAGTGATGGAGTGCTGAATTCTTACTTGTTACAGAAATCCTCGCAGAGTACCGACTCTCCTTCTTACGTCATTCAATCTACCTATGAGACTTATTCAGCACTGTCTGCTCTTCAAGATTCCTCTGAGTTTGAAGAAACCGCGAGTGATCTTTTGAAGGTGTCTGAACTTGATGTTGCAAACAATACTGTCAATGCAGATGTAGGGTCCGAAAGTAATGGGCAAGTGTTGGTTGGTGTTGCAAAAGTCAAGCCTCGTCATTTCGAAGAAGCGGTTGCTTTAAGTGCGAATTTTATGGATGCTGTGAACGAGCAAGGCCTTTCTGTGCAATCTGATTTTTATGTTGATTCTAATAATCCCAATACACTTGTTTTTATCGAAAGTTATTCTGGAGGCCCACAGGTCAACCAATATTTAACATCCACTGCTTATAACCAGTTTGCATCCGATTTTGGCCCCATGTTGAAGACTGGTCAACTTGCCAGTCGTGACGTTGTGATTTATCCAGTTAATTCAAATATTTCTCAGTTTTATCCCGAGCAGGTTGCTGGGACAAAACAATTGACGGATATTCTGAAGTCAATGCCAGACTTGATGCTTTCTTTGCAGGTCGATGAAAAATTTGTCATCCCAACCAATCAAACGAAGACGAATGATGTTGGCGGCTATCTGGCGATTAAAGCCAAAGTGCCCTCGCCAGAGAATTTAACTTATGGATATTTGACCTCTGAAGACTCCTCGCCAAAGATTTTATTCGAGCAGCCGAAAGCAATGAAAAATAATCGATTTTTGAAACAAGTTAACCACCGGATGATTCCTTTTATTTCTGGTGATCAGCTTCGATTCTTTGCTTCGGCACAGTCTGCTGCTGATATCACTGATAACGGACTCGTTGATAGTGAAACGTTATTCCTCAACCCTGCAGAAGCCAAGACCGGTAAAAAGTCTGTCAAGTTTGACGGGCTGACTGTTTCTTTGGATTCACCAACTCAAGGCCTTTCGGAAGTGAGTAGTTCCATCCAGATGGATGCTCCAGGTGTTGTCGATCTCGTGCAGATACCACGGCGAACATTGTCTGGGGAATTCCATCTCCTTGATTCTGCTGGAACACATTTACATGATAAAAAAGTTGGTTATGGTCTTTTTGAATTGATCGATCAAAGTGGATCGATTCAGGATCCACTGACAGGAAAATCTATTTCCCCAAATCAATCGAAACGATTTGGTGAGGCTTTGGCTTCTCTGGAAGATCAGGATGCTCTTGCAGAAGCTGATCCTGCTAATCACAAATCATTCAGTGTTGAAGGTGGTGCTTTGTATGCTCCTTACCTCAAGATTAATCGGAAATTTTATACTCCCTTCTCCAAGGAGTTCTCACAGCTTGGCGAGAATTCATTCGCTTTTCAAACCATTGATGAATTGTATATTACATCGATGGATCTTTTGATGAGTGGACAACTCCCAGTTCTTGCTTGAGGTTAATTACATCAAGCCAAGTGCGATTCACTTGGCTCAAAAGTTTGTTATCAATTGTTGGATGGAATCATTTGATCTGATGCTGTTCAGATTGCCCGATCTAGGCCTGTCTTCGCTGATCACGGCACTGATCTGTTTGGAAAAGCAGGTCATGCTGAGATGGGATCCATGTTATTGGTGGTGAATCCTTGCTCCTTTGGACCGACAGCTCAGGTCCGTGCGCATTTCTATCCATCGTCCTCATGCATGAATGTCTTGAGAAGTCTGGGTTTTGCCTGGGGTGGATATGTTTTCTAGGCTTTGATTTTGCCTTAGTCTAGGAATTATTGCTAGGCTATAAAGATAGAAGCTTCTTTTTGTTGTGAAAGGTTTTTGGTCGTCGGCTTTGCTTTCAGGATCCCGTTGGAGCAAATATTTATCCCTATCGCTTGTTGCTCTCATCCTTGCCGCTTGCGTGAGCTGGATGCCTGCTCTTTCTGGTCCTTCTGGGGCTGATGCGACTGCTCCCATTCACGTAATTGGCCGTATTCGCCTTGAAATACCGGAGAGTAAGTACGAGGAATATATGCTAAAAACCGACGCTTTATTTTCTTCGACAGCGAAAATTGATCGACCGAAACTCTACACCTGTAGCCGTGATTTGAACGATCCGACTATGTATGTTTGGGACGAGGAATGGTCTAGTTATGATGCTTTGCAGACGCATTTGGCCTCCACGCACTTTAACGATTGGTATTCCTACGTCAAAAAGTATCAGGTTGGTGATTTAAATGTGGTTTATGCGCCGATTTCGGCTTTCAAGACAGTTTGATCTTGACCAGCCTTATGCTCACTGAAGTTTGTTTGTTTAAAGCTCGATCATTAAATTAATTCACTGGTTGAGCTTTTGAGGTTGAATCATTCTTGAATTTTTCTCTCCTCTATTTGAATTAAACTTGGATTGATGTTGCATATTTTAATCTCGGGTTTCCATGCATTTTGCTAGGGGTTTTAAATTGATTTTTAGTTAAGTTAAATAATGAAATTTGGCTTATTTGCAAGCCAAGAGTTCTATTTTGATTTCTGTGTAGAGAATGTGTTGGTTAAAGTCCTGCCTCTTGGCCTGTTTTGAGGCCATTGGTGAATGGTCTTTCCACTGATCTATGAGGCGGGCAAAAGGTCATCCGTTGCACCGTTAGTCGCGGCCTTGTCTGATTGGTGGCTCGGGATGTGTCCTTGATCAACTGGTTGTTTTCTTGGGCGTGAATTTTGTCTTGTGACCATCGGGTACTTCTGTTGAATTGTTATTGGCTTCAAGTGATCGTTGCTGGTGTTGTCTGTGCATCTTCATCGTGGTTCTTGAAAGCTCGGTGGTCGGGCGTCACTCCCCCTGAACGTCCGTTACTGTTTTGTGTTGAGGCGGCAGAACATGTTGACTCGGTTGCCATGGCATTGATCGATGTCAGAGGTTTAAGCAAGACCTATAAGGTGGCCGATAAGCAACCCGGGTTTGCAGGCACCCTTCGTCATTTCCTGCAGCGTCGTTATCGCGATGTCGCGGCGGTACAGGATGTGTCGTTTCAAATCGCTCCCGGCGAGATGGTTGGTTTCCTCGGTGCGAACGGGGCCGGGAAAACCACCACATTGAAGATGCTTTGCGGCTTGATTTACCCAAGCGATGGTGACGTGCAGGTGGCAGGTCACCGACCGCAGCGGCGCCAGGCCGAGTTTCTGCGTCGTATCACTTTGGTGATGGGCCAGAAGCAGCAACTGATGTGGGATTTGCCGCCGTTGGATTCGCTTCGGGTGAACGCTGCGGTGTACGGCATTCCCGATGATGTGGCACGTCGGCGTACCTCTGAATTGGCGGACCTGTTGGAGCTCGGCGAGGAGCTCACCCGGCCGGTCCGCAAGTTGTCTCTTGGGCAGCGGATGAAAGCAGAGCTGCTGGCTGCACTCCTTCATGAGCCGGAGGTGTTGTTTCTCGATGAGCCCACCCTTGGCTTGGATGTGAATGCCCAGTCCCGCGTCCGCCAGTTTCTGGCCGAATACAACAGGCGCACCGGAGCAACGGTGTTGCTGACCAGTCATTACATGGCTGACATCACCGCTCTCTGCCAGCGGGTCTTGCTGATTCATCAAGGGCGTCTGTTCCATGACGGTCCCCTTGAGGTCCTGGCCGATCAGCTGGCGCCGGAGCGAGAGGTCCATCTCGAGCTGGAGCGTCCTGCTCAGTCGGATGCCTTTGAAGGCCTTGGTCGGCTGGAACGGATCGAGGGCTGTGAGGTGCGGCTCCTTGTACCGAGAGATCAGCTCACCATCGTGGTTGCGCAGTTGCTGGAACGTTTTCCTGTCCGGGACCTGGACGTGAAGGACCCACCCATTGAAGAGCTGATTGGCGGTTTGTTCCGCCAGGGGCGCGTCTGATGCGGATCTTCGGGCTGAACCGGCGGATCATCCGCGTGCTGTTGGGCTCCCAGTACGCCCACATGCTCGAGTACCGCGCCGAGATTGCCCTCTGGGCGCTCTCCGGTGTGCTGCCGTTCATCATGCTCAGTGTCTGGAGCGGCAGTGAGGCCCGCCTCGGACTGGGGCTCGATGGGGTGGCGCTTGATCGTTATTTCCTCAGCGCTTTTCTGGTGCGCCAGTTCTCGGTGGTGTGGGTGGTGTATGCCTTCGAGGAAGACGCCCTCCTCGGGCGCCTTTCTCCCTATCTCTTGCAGCCGCTTCATCCGCTCTGGCGCTACGTCGCAGCTCATCTCGGCGAGCAGCTCACACGCTTGCCTTTCGCTGCGCTGATTGCTGCGGTGTTCTTTGTGGCGCAGCCCCAGGCCTTCTGGTTGCCGTCATTGGGCGGGTTCCTGTTGGCTTGGCTCGCTACCTGGTTGGCCTTTGCCATCGCCTTCCTGTTTCAGAGCCTGATCGCCGCTCTCTGCTTCTGGAGCGAGAAGGCCAGCGCCCTGGAGCGGCTCCAGTTCATTCCCTTTGTGTTTCTCTCCGGGTTGCTGGCGCCGCTCACGGCGTTTCCGCCGGGGGTGCGGGCTTTGGCCCAGTGGACCCCCTTCCCTTATTTGATCGACTTTCCAGCTCGATTGCTGGCCGGCCAGCCGGTGGATCTGATCGCGGGCTTCGCGGCGCAACTGGCTTGGGTGGCTCTGTTGCTGCCGCTGGTGCTGCTGCTCTGGCGGGCCGGCGTGCGGCGCTACAGCGCCATGGGGGCCTGATGGGGCGCTACTGGCGAACCTTGCGGCGCTTCTGGAGCACCGCCGTGGCGGTGCAGTTGGAGTACCAGGCCAACGTGTTGATTGAGTTGCTGGCGGTGGCGATGAGCCTCGGCGGCAGCCTGTTTCTGCTCTCGCTGTTCTATGGCCCGGATCAGACCCTGGGTGGCTGGAGCTGGGCCCAGGCTCTGATGGTGCAGGGGCTGTACACCGTGTTCGACGGCATGGCCAGCACCTGGCTGCGCCCGAACCTCGGCGCGATCGTCACCCATGTGCGCGAGGGAACCCTGGATTTCGTGCTGCTCAAACCGATCGACAGCCAGTTCTGGCTGTCACTGCGCACGTTGTCGCCGGGGGGGCTGCCTGAGATCGCTCTGGGGTTCGCGTTGTTGATCTATGGCAGCGTTCAGGCCGGTGTGGTGCTCACCCTGCCCTCCCTGTTCACCGTGCTGGTGATGTTGCTGGCCGGGGGCTTGATCCTCTACTCGCTCTGGTTTCTGATTGCCGCCACCAGCATCTGGTTTGTGAAGACCTGGAATGCCACGGAGGTGTTGCGCGCCCTGCTGGCCTCCGGCCGTTATCCCCTCAACGCCTACCCTCCGGCCTTGCGCCTGCTGTTCACCCTCGTGTTGCCGGTGGCGTTTCTCACCACGGTTCCCGCCCAGGTGCTGCTTGGTGAGGCTGCAGCACCAATGCTGCTGGCGGGCTTGGCGCTGGCGGTGCTGTTCTTTTCGGTGGCGCGTGCCTTCTGGTTGTTTGCCCTGCGGTTTTACACCTCAGCATCCAGTTAGTGCAATGCTCCACGCCATGCGTGGGTGAGTTCGCTTGATCTCCTTGGTTCAGCACTGGCTGCCGGATGTGTTGGAGCTTTTGCGCTCGCCTGTCGGAGCACTGCTGTTTGTTCCGCTTTACGCCCTCTGGGTGACGTTGTTGCTGCCGGGGGTGTGGGCGTCGATGCTGGCCGGTGTGCTCTATGGCACTTGGCTTGGCAGTGGCCTGGTGTTCGTTGGGGCCTGCCTCGGGGCGGTGGTGGTGTTTCTGCTGGGGCGTTCGGTGCTGCGTGACTGGGCCCGGCGCCGCTTGGAGCAGCTTCCCAGGCTGCAGGCGGTGGAGCGGGCCGTCAGCAAGGAGGGCCTGAAGCTGGTGTTGCTGACACGCCTCTCGCCTGCCTTTCCCTTCTCGCTGCTCAACCTGGCCTACGGCCTCAGTGAGGTGAGCCTGCGGGACTACAGCATCGGCTTGATCGGCATCCTCCCCGGCACGGTGCTGTTCTGCGGGTTGGGGGCGTTGGCCGGTGATGTGGCCCGTTTCGGTGAGGTGCTGGGGGGTGAGGCTGATGCCGGCACCTGGGCCCTGCGGGTGGCGGGAGTGCTCGCCACGCTGGCGGTGGTCTGGCTGGTGAGCAGGGCTGCCCGGCGGGCCCTTCAGGATGTGGAGACGTCGCTCTGATCGGGATTGGGCAGGCGCCAGTCCCGCAGAGCAGCGATCAGGATGAACCAGGCCAGGCGTGCGCGCGCGATCGGGCCGCGGCGCTGCTGCAGTTCAGCCAACTTGGCCCGTCCGCAGTCGGTCTTGACCCAGCGATGCAGCTCAGGGGGGGATTGGTTCATGGCTGCAGCATGGCGGTGAGGTCGACTTCGCTAAGCACCGTCACCCCGAGGCTCTCGGCTTTGGTCAGTTTGCTGCCGGCGGCGTCGCCCGCCACCAGATAGTCGGTCTTCTTGCTGACGCTGCCAATCACCTTGCCGCCGGCCGCCTCGATCAGCGCTTTTGCGTCGCTGCGGCTCAGGTTGGGGAGCGTGCCCGTGAGCACCAGGGTCTTGCCCTGCAGCATGCCGTTGGCATTAGCTCCGGCTTGGCTCGCGGCCTCCTGCTCGGCTGCACTGGCTTCCAGGGAGAGGCCGACGCCGCGCAGATCCTGAAGCAACTGATTGTTGGCGGGGTTGTGGAGCCATTGTCCAAGGCTGGCGCTGATTTCCGGGCCGATGCCATGCAGTTCGGCGATCTGCTCCGGGGCCTCCAGAGCTGCTGCCGCGAGGCTGTCGATGCTGAAGAACTCGGCAGCGAGCGCTTTTGCAATGACCTCGCCGATGTGCCGGATCCCGAGGCCGTAGAGCTGCCGGTGCCACGGCTGCTTTTTGGAGGCCTCCAGGGCCTCCACCAGGTTGGTGGCCGACTTGTCGCCCATGCGATCCAGGCTGGCGAGCAGGGCCGCATCCAGGCGGTAGAGATCGGCCAGCGAGCCCACCAGGCCGCGGTCCACCAGTTGTTCGATCAACTTGCTGCCGAGGCCATCCACATCCAGGGCGCCCTTGCTCACCCAGTGGCGCAGGCCACCCCGAAGGATCGCCGGGCAGCTGCTGTTCACGCAGCGGGTGGCGGCTTCGTCGCCCTCCCGCACCAGGCTGGAGCCGCATTCGGGGCAGTGCTGCGGCAGTTGCACCGGGGTGGCGTCGCTGGGCCTGAGCTCGGGCAGCACCCGCACCACTTCGGGAATGATTTCGCCGGCTTTGCGCACCACGATGGTGTCGCCCAGATGCAGATCCAGTTCAGCGATCCGATCGGCATTGTGCAGGGTGGCGCGGCTGACGCTGGTGCCGGCCAGGGCTACCGCTTCGAATTCAGCGACAGGGGTGACGGCACCGGTGCGGCCCACCTGCGCCCCCACCCTCAGCAGACGGGTGGGGGCTTCTTCAGCGGGGTATTTGAGGGCGATCGCCCAGCGTGGTGCCTTCTGGGTGAAGCCGGCTTCGTCCTGCAGCAGCAGGTCGTTCAGCTTAACCACCACGCCGTCGGTGGCGTAGGGGAGGTCATGGCGACCCTGCTCCCAGTGGTCGCAGAAGCTCTGGATGGCGGCCAGGTCGGCACAGAGCTCCCGGTTCGGGTTCACGCGGAAACCGGCCGTGTTCAGCCACTCCAGAGCTGCCCATTGGCTGGGAGGTTGGGCGTCAACCGGTAAATGCAGGGTGTAGGCGAAGAAGTCGAGCCGGCGGGCGGCCACCACCTTCGGATCGAGCTGCCGCAGGGTGCCGGCGCAGGCGTTGCGGGGATTGGCGAACAAGGCTTCGCCCCGTTGCTCGCGTTCAGCATTGATCACCGCGAAGGTGGCATCGGGGATGAACGCCTCGCCCCTCACCTCCACCCATTCCGGTGGGTTGTCGATCTGTAGGCGAAGCGGAATGGAGCTGATCGTGCGCACATTGGCGGTGATCTCTTCACCGCGCGTGCCATCGCCACGGGTGGCGGCCCGCTCCAGCACCCCGTTGCGGTAGCTCAGGGCGAGGGCGTTGCCATCAATTTTTAGTTCCCCCACCAGGGGCAGCTGGGTGTCGCCCGGGCGGTCCAGCACCTTGAGCAGCCGCTCGTGCCATGCGAGGAGATCCCCTCGCGTGAAGGCGTTATCGAGGCTGAGCAGCCCGATGCGGTGGTCAACGCTGGTGAACCCTTCCGCAGGAGCACCTCCCACCCGCTGGGTGGGGCTATCGCTGCTCCGCAGGCGTGGTTCTGCTGATTCCAGCTGGACGAGCTCCTGGTAAAGCCTGTCGTAGACCGGGTCTTCCAGGATCGGTTGGTCGAGAACGTAATAGGCGTGCGCAGCCCTGTTGAGCAGACCGCGTAATTCAGCCGCCCGCTCACTCTGATCAGGCATTGACCCGATTGATGCGGGCAATCCTCCAATCGTCCTCCACTTTGGTGAAGGTGAAATCGAGGGGAAGTTCGTCGTTGTTCTCAGCCTTCAGCTTCACCGTGAGGATCACGTTCCCTTCTTGAATGCGCGGACGACCGGATTTGAGATTGCGGTATTTGTTCAGGCGCAATCCAGCCAGAAAGCGGATGAACTGCTGGCGGTTCACGTGCTGTCGGTAGGTCTTGGTGGTGAGCAGATAGGCCGCGTCGATTCGGCCGGCTGCCACCTGGGTGAAAAACTGTTTGATCAGCGGGTTGATCCCGCGTGCGCTGAGGATCAGCTTCACTGCCGTGAAGGTCCAGTAGAGAAGCAGAGCGCCTCCGCCGGCCAGCAGTGCCTTGCTGCCGATCTCGCGCACCAGACCCAGTTCCATCAGCTGTCTTCAGACCAGGGCAGAGTCTGACTGACCACGGCAGGATGGTGGGACTTCCTGATCAGGTTCGCCGCTGTCGCTGCTGCCGTTGCTGCCGCTGTTCCATCGCCTTAACCGGGAGCACTTCGATGGAGCACTCGCTAGGGCGGGAAAGCCCTTGCCTGCTATTCGGTGGAGCGATGGACGCATGTCCCGGACGGCAGGCCTTTACCGGCGAGGCCCAGCGGTCGCAGAAGGTCGTGGCTGCGAGATCGTGCTCTCAAGGCCTGTGCTCGAGCCGTTGCCGCAAGAGGCAACGGAGAGCACTCTTTGCCACGAGATGATTCACGCTTGGGTTGATCTGGTTTTGCATAGCCGTGAGGGCCACGGTCCCCACTTCCGCCGGAGAATGAACGTCATCAACGCGTCGCAGGATCGCTTTCAGTTGAGCGTGCGGCACAGCTATCCGGTTCCCGCGAAGGCTCCACGCTGGTGGGCCGTATGTCCAACATGTCGACGTCGGACGCCATACCGCCGTCGTGTACGCAATGTCGCTTGTCGCTCCTGCTGCGATCTGCACCATGGCGGGCAGTGGCATGCCAGCTGTCTGCTGCACTATGAACCGGTCGATGGGAGGGGGTGATCAATGGCCACGTTTTTGATCGCCCTGGAATGTGCGGGAGTCGTCATCGCCGTGATTGGCCTGAGACGGGAACATCAGCTTCGGCATCGCCGTCGGTAACGTCAGAGGTATGGAGGACAGACCCGCTCGAAGTTTCCGGTCGAAGGACAGCCGCGATCGACGCATGGATCAGTGGCTTGAAACTGGCCGACAGTTTGTGGATGGTGTTTCGGGGCGTCGCCCAGGACAGCGGCGCAGCTCGATCGACCTGGATTCGGTCGGACGCTGGGTGGGTGATCGGATCGAATGGCTGCTCGAGGATGATGAAGATTGGCGGGAGCCATGGCAGGACCCCAGGGAGAAAGATGTGCTGAATCGCAGTGTTAAGCGCCCTTTGAACGCCATTTCCAGACGGGTTCAACGCCCCTCTTCATCACCCAATGGAGTGGGACCTTCCTCCCAACAGCCATCGTCTCCAAAGCCATCTTTCCAGCCGTCGCCCTTGTCGCATTCGCCGGGGTTGGAGGACCCAACCCCGGCGTCATCGCCTGATGCCGATGCCTGGCCCGACGATGAGAGTTTTCGCGTTGAACACTGGACGCGCGGCAACGAAGCGTCGTCTAGGCGGGCCTTGCCACGGTCGAGTCGGCGCCGCACCTGACCCGAATGCTGATCCCTGATTACCGTTCGGGGCATCGACTCCAAGATCTAATGAGCAATCTGGTGGTGATCGGCTTCCCGACAACCGATGAGGCTGAGCAGGTGAGAAGCGAGCTGGTTGGGATGCAGCAAGAACACCTGATTGCTCTGGAGGATGCCGTGGTGCTGGAGCACGGAGAGGATGGTCATGTTCATCTCCGGCAGGCGATCAACATGGCTGCCGCAGGTGCGGCCAGTGGAACGTTTTGGGGAATGCTGGTGGGCCTGATTTTCTTGAATCCACTGGCTGGACTCGTGGTGGGGGCTGGGGCCGGGGCGGCGTCCGGGGCTTTGAGTGATATCGGGATCAATGATCAGTTCTTGCGAGATCTCAGTGAAACCCTTCCCAAAGGCAGTGCTGCTCTAGCGCTCCTGGTGCGCGACGGCACCCCTGATCGGATCGTGGATCGGCTTCGCAGCCATGCCCCCAATGCTCGGATAGTGAAAACCAGCCTCAGCCATGCCAATGAGGACAAGCTGCGTGAACTGCTGAAATCTGCGGCTTAAGAGGGCAGGGATGCGTTGATTGTCGGCTGGCGATGCATCCCTGTGGTCTCGTCTTGATCGGGCATGCAGCCTGTTCAGCAGGCAGAAGCACTGCGTCTGGTGTGATGGCTTGCTCCTGTTCGAGGAACGCGGAAACCACAGCCGCGGGCGGCTAGCTGGTGATTGACATCTTCAACAAGGTCTCCTGGGATGTCTTCCGCCATTTGCTCAACGGTGGCGTTGATGGATGGAGAACCCTCGGCCATCGCCTCGAGGAAATAGGTCCATTGCTGCACCTGCTGACTATGCGGCATTGGTCTGTACCCCTTGTCCTCGAAAGCGCCACCGCAGATTTCGCGGTTCCACAGCGTGCTTTGTGACTGTCCGTGGGGACCGGATGTTTTTGCTGCTCCAGATTCGAGGGCCTCTGGAGAGGGGAGGCCGCGGCGATTTCGCCAGCCCAGCTGTTCTAAGTTGCGGCCGCAGTGGACAGCTGAAATGCCGAAGATCCGACCGAGGTCGGTGAGGCTGAGCCAGATTGGAGAGGCTGCCATGACACGGTGAACCAGTGTCATTCCATGATCCTTAGCGCATAGGTGATGGCAAGTTGTCAAGAGCAAATCCCAACATTCCTAGGGATTTATTCATGAACTTTTGTGGAGCTCCTGGCGCAGGGTGGGGCCGAGCCAGGTCTCCAGCTGAGGGCTGAATACCTCGCGAATCACCGTCAACGCTTTCCCCCCGCGAAAAAACCGGTAGTGCCTGCTCCAGAACGGTCCTCGCAGGCCGAAGCTTGCCTGGAGCCAGTCAGCTTCGACGAGAGCCAAGCCATCCACTTCGCGGAACAACTCGGAGCGGCCCTGGGTGAGGCTCCGCCAGATCGGCTGTTCGCGATCGCGCAGATGATGATCGGCCTGCTCCTGATTCCACCAGCTTTCCGCCCAGGCCAGAGTGCTTCCACCACAGTTCAGCCAGACCTGGCGACGCAGCAGCGGAGGCTTGAGATCCGTCACTTCCGTGGGTGCGCCGGAATGATCCGAGCGATCCGGTTCCATGGCGATCAAGTCGACGGTTACCGGTTCACCGGTCAGCAAGCGCAGGTGACGGGTTGGACTGCCGTCTCCCAACAGCATCAGGCGCCAGGGACCAGGCAACTGGCGCGGGCCCTCGCCAGAGAGCACCGCCTGGGTCGGAGCCTGCCAGAGCTGGTGGGGTGACTGCAGCGGAACTGGGTTATTGCTCAGAACACGCCTCCCACCGATAGGTTGCGCCGCTCACCATTGCGATGGATCACTGCGCCGGTTTCGCTGATTGATTCCAGGGTCCAGCCACTGTTCCCGATTCCATCTCCCAATCCCACCGAAAGGGAGGACTGGTTCAACTGGAAAATGGCCGAGCTGCTCCCCCCCGGACCTTGAACCACCCCAGTGAGTTGAGGCACCGGTGCATCCGAAGGGCGAGCCACTGCAGCTGGACCTGGTGATGGGGCTGATGACACCACCGGCGCAGGGGCTGCACCGCTGTCAGGAGATCGGCGGATCGGAAGGGTGAGAGGTTCCAGGCTGGTCACCCATTCAGGTTCGGGAGGCGGTGGCACCTCCCCGGTGCGGCCTGGCGCCGGGGGCGTCGGGGTCATGGGTTGCGCTGGCCTGACGGGAGACTTGATTGGCTCGGCCGGGGGAGGCGTTCTAAGCCGTTCGATCAAGCGCAGATTTCGTTCTTGCGCCAGTTGAGATTCGGACTGCCTCCAGCTGCCGATCAACCACCCACTGCTGATCATTCCTGCTGCCGCAAGTCCACTCAGCAAGGGGATGAGCCAGACATCAGCCCTCGATGCTGGAGGTCGTTCAGAACCACTGCCACCATCGGTTTGTCTTGGCAGATCGCCGCTGGGTTCCTCAACATCGACGTCAACCGCAACCAGAGGTGGCTGGTTGGCGCGGAAGGCATCCTTTTCAAAAACCTTGTCCATCACCTGCTCGGCCCGCAGGTTCCAGTAGGCGCTCGAGGTAGGGACCCGTGAAACCAAGGTCAGTAGGGACGGGATCCAACGCTATCGAGCTTCGCTTGGCAGGGCGAGGGGTAGAACCGCCAGACTGTGGGTTGGGCATGGATGAAAGTTGATCATCCTGAAGATCCGATGCTTGTTCCTTACGACTCCTGAGATGGCGCGGTGGCCTTGATTGGGTCCGACTTGTGTCGCTGCTGCAGTTCAAGCCACATCAGCAGTGCCGTGATGTCGGCTTTGCTCACCCCTGGGACGCGCGACGCCTGACCGAGAGTGGTGGGTTGGATGTCCGTCAGCTTTTCGCGGGCTTCGCGGGAAAGGGTCTTGATTGATGCGTAGTCCAGACAAGCGGACAGTTTCCGCTGGCTCTGCCGTTTGACCTGGTCGATCTGCTGCTGTTGTCGCTGCAGGTAGCCGCTGTACTTGATGTCAATCTCGACTCCCTCCCTCACCGGCAAGGGTAGGTTTCTGTCCGAGAGGCCATGGCGGAGCAGATCAGCGGCGTGCATCCCAGGGCGTCGCAGCAAATCGGCCAGAGTGATTGATCCCTTGATCACCGCACCGGTTTCCCTCTCAATCGCCGGTGCGGCTGGGTCGCTGACTTTGAGCCGTTGGCTCTCTAAGCGTTCTTTTTCGGTTTGCATGGCTCGGAGTTTGTCGTCGAACAACGTCCAGCGGCGATCGTCGATCAAGCCGAGCTCGCGGCCCAGCGGCGTGAGACGTCGGTCGGCGTTGTCGCCGCGGAGAATCAAGCGGTATTCACTGCGGCTGGTGAGCACTCTGTAGGGCTCATGCAGGTCACGGCTCACCAGGTCGTCGATCATCGTGCCGATGTAGCTCCCCTCGCGGGGGAAATGCACCGGCTCCTGGCCGCCGATCAGCCGGGCAGCGTTGACGCCGGCCACCAACCCCTGGGCGGCAGCTTCTTCGTAGCCCGTGGTGCCATTGAGCTGGCCGGCGCTGAACAGGCCGCGCACGCGCTTGGTTTCCAGCGAAGGTTTCAGTTGGGTGGCGGGCAGGTAGTCGTAATCAACGGCATAGGCAGGACGCAACATCACGCAGTGCTCAAGTCCAGGAAGTGTTCTGAGCAGTTGCAGTTGGATTGGTTCCGGTAAGCCGGTGGAGAAACCCTGCACATAGATCTCCGGGGTGTCACGCCCCTCGGGTTCCAGGAAGATCTGGTGGCTTTCTTTGTCGGCGAAGCGGACAATCTTGTCTTCGATCGAGGGGCAGTAGCGCGGCCCTTTGCTGTCGATCACGCCGCCGTAGATGGCAGTGAGATGCAGGTTGTCGCGAATCAGTTGATGGGTTTTGTCGGTGGTGCGGGTGATGTGGCAGCTCATTTGTTCACCGCTCACCCAGGCAGCCGGATCAAAGGAGAAGAAGCGATCGGACGCATCGCTCGGCTGCTCCTCCAATTGGTCGAGGGCGATGCTGCGTCGATCGATGCGGGCCGGTGTGCCGGTTTTGAGTCGATCGGTGTGGAAGCCGAGCTGCTGGAGCGCTTCAGTGAGGCCTTCGGCGGCCTGCTCGCCGGCACGACCGGCCGCCATGGATTGGTGCCCCACCCAGATGCGGCCCCCTAGGAAGGTGCCGGCGGTGAGGATGACGCTCTCCGCCCCATAAACGCTGCCGAAATAGGTACGGATGCCGGTGATCCGTTGTTGATCGCCCTCAGCGCATACCTCAAGGCCGGTCACCATTGCTTCGCGCAGCGCGAGGTTGGGTGTGTGCTGC
The DNA here is from genome assembly GCA_003211515.1 of Synechococcus sp. AG-670-F04. GTDB lineage: Bacteria > Cyanobacteriota > Cyanobacteriia > PCC-6307 > Cyanobiaceae > Parasynechococcus. The sequence goes on along the minus strand of QCSN01000006.1, from coordinate 19,150 downwards.
AGAAGCTGCAGCATCTGGCGGCTGTACAGGCGTTTGTCGGTTTGCGCGCGTAGTGCCCAGACGGCTGGACCGCGGCTGGCGTTCAGGATGCGCTTCTGGATGGCGGTGGCATCGGCGAGCCGACCGATCACGCCACCAAGGGCATCCACTTCATGGACAAGCTGGCTCTTGGCGGGTCCGCCGACAGCCGGGTTGCAGGGCTGCCAGGCGATCCGATCGAGGTTGAGGGTGAACAGGGCGGTTGTGAGTCCGAGTCGAGCTGTGGTGATTGCTGCTTCACAGCCCGCATGCCCACCCCCGACCACAATGCAATCGAAGGATTCGGTTGGGATGGCGCTGAAGCTCATCTCATCATTATCAGCAAGTTGGTTCAGCCCGCTAGCTCTTCTGGGCGTGACGTCGCTCCAGGTTCAGAGTTTTACGGATCGACAGGGATGCCCTTGGATGATTTCTAGATGGTGAGAGCTCAGTTGCTGGTGGTCTGTGGTGATCAGCTGCTCCTGGAAATGTCACCAAGATGGATTCGAGTGTTTGCCGTGTCACGTATTTGTTGACTTTTTGTCGGTTGTCTTTGATGCGATGTTTGGTGTGTAAAGACGCGAAGCAATTCAGTATTGATGTGAAAATAGGCTCTGCTGTGAAGGGTATTTCGTCTAAGTCGTTGTGCTTTAAAGGCTAGTGACGAATAATTTTTCAATAGAGTTTCATTCAGTGTGAAAATATTGTAGCTGTAATATCGAGCATTGTGTGTTAATCAAGCCCGCCCCACGCTAAATACACAGATTATCGATCTGTCGGCTGCAGTTGTGGTGAGGTGTTGGAATGCGTTGATGGTGAGTTGGTTGTCCCGGCTTGTTATGACGGGCCTGCGTTGTGATCCCTGGATCTGTTCTGGTGCAGGGTGTCTTGGGGTAATTCCCCGTATCGCTGTTCATAGCGTCGCGCAAAGTGGCTACGGCTTTGAAACCCCAGTTTGGCTGCAATAGCGCCGACTCCTTCCAGTTCAAGGCGCTGGCAACGCTCGGGGTTGAGGAGAAGTTGGCGCACCAGATCGAGTCGAATCGAGCGTTGTAATTCCAGCGGTGTACGACCAAAATGTTCCTGACATCCCTTGAATAGCGACGTCCGTGATTGGAACAGCACCTGACTCATCTCATCGATGGTCATGCTTTGTTGGGGATTTTGTTGACACCAATGCAGAAGTTCGATGGCGGCCTGATGTCTAATCTGTCGCTTAGCAATGGGGCGCGTTTCGGCGTTTTGGTTGTCAAAACAATCGAGCAGAGCTGTAATCAGGCAATCAGCGGCATCAGGGGCAGTGTCCTGATTCGGGGCATTAACAAATGCATGGAGTTGTTGTTGGAACACGCTTCCGCTTGGCTCTTGCAATTCCAACTGATTGGTCTTCTCCCAGCGTTCCAGGATCAGGTTGCTCTGCCTTCGCCTTGTTAGTCGTTCAAGGAGGTGGTCTTTGCTGATGATCAATGTGGCCACTTTGCAATGGGCTGGTAGTTGCAAGTCGAAATCTCTGAGCTGAAAGTTGTACCCCATCAATCCCTTCCAAGGCATTTGAATCCCTTGGGCCCTGGTTTCGCCAAGCTCGGTTGTGTTCCCTAAATCAAGGGCAAGTGTGCAGGGTTTTGGTCTCCGTGTACCGCTAATGAAGAGCGACTGATTGATTTCCAGCAGCGTGAGTCGAAATGCTCCGAGGCTGTAAATGCGGAGCCGGCCATCCAAGGGGCCGTTACTCAGTTGCAGAGCCGCAAGGTCTGATGAAATTGGCTTGAAGAGTTCTTGGAGGTCGGCACAGCTCCGGACTGTCGCGTCAAGCAGCTGCACGGGAGACTCTTTGTAACCCGCAGACAGTTTTGCTTACGTCCAGCACTCGACTCACCAAAGATGAGCCCATTCGTCCGTGATTCAGGAGACTGAAGCGAGTTTGCCTGTTTTCTAGGGTGTTTAGTGCAAAAGACGTTGCCGAAACGGGTTAAATTTAATTTTTAAGCGATTAATTGAGAGATGGGTTGTCAAAGATATATATATGATTGTATTTTACGTCCTGATACTTCCTCGGTTTGTCCGTGAATGTACCAAGGCTAAGTTCTTGGCTCATTTCAATTTCTTTAAACTTGTTAATATGAAGTCGATGTCGGTCCTAGCGGTTATGCTCTTAATAATGCATTCGATCGTGGCGAGATGACGATTGTTGCCATCGTCGATTCGGGGCTGAATTTAAAGCATCGTGATATTTCGCCCAACCTTTGGGTTAATTCTGGCGAGATTCCAAATAATGGAATTGATGATGATGGTAATGGGGCTATTGATGACATCCATGGATTGGATACTTTTTCATCCGCGGGTTTAGCAACAACCCTTTCAAATAGTGGTGATCCTCAGGGCCATGGCACCCATGTGGCTGGGATTGTTGCAAGGCTGGCCCCGAAAGCGGAGCTGATGCCGGTACGCATGCTTGATGAACAGGGGAATGGCGTGCTTTCAGATGCCCTTTTCGCATGGTCTTATGCATTGGAAAATGGTGCCAAGGTTATTAACAACAGTTTTGGGGTAGTTGGATTGCCAACCTCTGAATTTTCATTTATGGAAGAGGCCGTACGTTTGGGAAAATCAGGCTACGGGGCAGTCTTCATTGCGGCGGCGGGTAATCAAGGTAATGACAACGATGTTGTCCCGTGTACTCCAGCAAATGTACCTGGCATGATTTCAGTTGGTGCAACTTCTGCCGGTGGAGATGCTGCTTCGTTTTCGAATTATGGCAAGAAATCAGTGCATCTTTTTGCTCCTGGTGAAAATATATTGAGTGCGGATGCCTTTTCGGTTTCCGCAAGGTCTCGAAAAAGTGGTACGTCACAGGCGGCGCCAATTGTATCGGCTTATGTCGCCAAGATTTATGCTAAAAAGCCTAAGTCCAAGCCTTCTTTTGTTGAAAAACAGTTATTTTCACAGATTAAAGGTTCTACACTGCTGGCTGGAAAAAGTAAAAGTGGTGGCGCGCTGGCTGCTGTTCACACTCGCAAAATCAATAATGTGGCTTCGCCTCGCTATGCAAGACGGGTGGAGCGACAAGCATCAGATCCCTTGATCAATTATCAGCGTCTGGTGGGTGTGGTCAACCAATCTAGTGGGATTACGCAGCATGATGTGAATGAGCAGTTGTTGTGCAAAGGATATAAATTTATTGACGATATTGTGTGGCCTTTTGATAATGTTGCGGTGATTTCTTTGGATAGTTCCTCCAAGGAGTTTGTCGCGTCGCAACGTGATACTGGGGCATTATCCCGTGTTCTTGATATGCCATGGAGTGCTAAGAAAAGCCTGAAGCGCGTCAAGCGATTGGGTTTTTTCGAGACGTTGGAGTGGGATGCCTTTGTGACGCAACAAGCATCGCCTGATCACTCCTTTGCCCTTGGTTCGCATGACCAATCACCACTGGCTTTGATCGGCGAGGCGCAGGTCGAATTGGGATCGGTATAGCGGTGTGATGTCTTGTTTTGGTTTTTAGAGCTGGACGATCAAGCTGCCAGATTGCGGAACCTGGTGAATTGCGGTTCAAACAAGAGCTTGACGGTTCCAACTGGGCCATTTCGGTGTTTGGTCACGATCACTTCGGTGATTCCTCGATCGGGGGTCTCGGGGTTGTAATACTCGTCTCTGTAAATCATCAACACCAGATCAGCATCCTGTTCGATCGAGCCGGATTCGCGAAGATCACTGAGCATGGGTCGTTTGTTGGTGCGTGATTCAACTCCTCGGCTGAGCTGAGACAGAGCGATCACAGGAACATTCAATTCTCGTGCCATTCCTTTGAGCCCACGGGTGATTCGCGAGAGTTCCTGGACGCGATTGTCTGGGCTTGATCCCTCCATCAACTGCAGGTAATCAATCACAACCAGTCCAAGTTCTTTGCCTTGTTCCGCCATCAACCTCCTGCAGAGTGAGCGCATCTCAAGGACTCCTGAGTTCGGTTTGTCGTCGATGTAGATGGGTAGTTGTCCCAGGCTGTTGATTCCCTGCCCCAACAAGGGCCATTCCTCCTGTTGAAGCCGTCCGGTGCGTAGCCGTCCAGCTTCAATCCCGACTTCCATCGACAGCAAGCGGTAGGTGAGCTGCTCTTTGCTCATCTCCAGGCTGAAGACACACACGGGCAGATCGTGCAGTTGTGCCACGTTCTTGGCCAGGTTGAGCACAATCGAGGTCTTTCCCATGGCCGGTCTGCCAGCCACGATGATGAGATCGCTGCGTTGAAGCCCCTGGGTCATGGCATCCAGGTCGTAGAAATTCACTGGAATTCCTGCCACAGATGTCCCGAGCGACCGGCTTTCGATCTCTTCGAAGGTCTGCGTGAGAATCTCCGCTGTGGGCGTCAGCCCCTTGGATGGTTTTTCCTGGCTGATGGCGAAGATCGTTTGTTCTGCCTGATCGAGCACCTGCTCCATCGGCAGGGTCTGGTCGAATCCGAGCTTGATCACCTCGTTTCCGGAGCGGATCAACTGCCGCCGTAGAAACTTGTCCATCACGAGCCTCGCCACCTGTTCCATGGAGGCGGTGGAGCTCACGCGTTCGACCAACTCAATCAAGCGGTTGTTGCCGCCCACCTTCTCAAGGGACCCTGTATCTGCCAGCCAGGCGGTCATGGCGGTGAGATCTGTCGGTTTGCCCTGGCCATGAAGCATCAAGGCGGTTCTGTAAATCTCGCGATGGGCGCTCAGGTAAAAGGCTTCCGCCTGCAGCACATCTGCAACCCGGCCGATGGCATCAGGGTCCAGGAGGATGCCGCCAAGCACGGCTTCTTCCGCCTCAAGATTCTGGGGCGGAACGGAATCCGGGAGAGCCTCGAAATTCGGTTCTTGATCCCGTCCCCGATTCAACCTGGTACGTCCCCCACCGGCGTTATCGCCGTTGTCAGAAAGGGGGACGCTCACCATGGGGGTAGGCCACTGATCAAGGGTTATTCACTCTGGCTCAGCAGAGCCCGATCAGCACCTCATGTGGAGTGTCGATCAGTAGCTCACCACTTCCAGGTTCAGTTCTGCGGTGACCTCGCTGTGCAATTTCACGTGGACGGTGTATTTGCCGGTTCTGTGGATTTCGGGCACGACGATGTCGCGACGGTCAATCTCCTTCTTTGTTGCTGTTTCGATCGCCTCTGCAACATCGCCGTTGGTGACCGTTCCAAACAGAACGTTGTCCTCTCCTGTCTGCTTCTTCACGGTGAAGCGTCCAATCGTGGCCAGTGCGGTCTTGAAGTCGATCGCCTCCTGCTTCAGGGCTGCCTGACGCTCGGCTTCTTTAGCGCGCCGATGCTCAACCTGCTTCATCACGGCCGGCGTTACGGGCACGGCTTTGCCGAAGGGCAGCAGGAAATTGCGGGCGTAACCGGGAGCGACTTCAACCATGTCTCCGTTCTTTCCGAGACTGAGGATGTCCTCATTCAGAACGATCTGAACACGTTTTGGCATGGGGAACGATCCTGACGACGGCTCTTAGCGATCGACAAGTTTACGATGCGACAGGTAGCCGAATGCGAGTGGCGAGGCCAAGAGCCCGCATTAGCCGAATGTGCTCCCAAGTGAGGTCAATCTGGCCGGGTTGCAGACCATGACGGGCGGAGTGAGGGAAGGCGTGATGGTTGTTATGCCAACCTTCCCCAAAGGTCAGGGCAGCCACCCAGCCGTTGTTCCGGGAGGCGTCACCGCTGTCGTAGGCCACCGTGCCCCAGCAGTGGGTCGCTGAATTCACCAGCCAGGTGACGTGATAAACGAGCACGAGGCGAAGAGGAATCCCCCAAAGCACCATCGCCCATCCACCCGCGCCCGTTGCCGTTCCGATCCAGAACAGCAGAAGTCCGAGGGGGAGCTGCAATAGCAGAAAATAGGTGTTCAACCAGCGGTAGTAAGGGTCTTTGGCGAGGTCGCCACTCAGGCGGGGCACCGCCTGCATGGCAGGAATGGGTTGGAACATCCAGCCCATGTGACTCCACCAAAAACCGCGGTGGCTGTTGTGATGATCAGCATCCGTATCAGAAAACTTATGGTGGTGGCGGTGCAGTCCAACCCAGTCAATCGGGCCGTGCTGGCAGCTGAGGGCACCGCAGGTGGCGAAAAAACGTTCCAGCCATTGGGGCACCTTAAAAGACCGGTGCGACAGAAGTCTGTGGTAACCGATCGTGACGCCAAGACAGGCTGTGATCCAGTAAAGGATCGCCAGGGCGCTGACGGACTGCCAGCTCCAGAACATTGGTGAAAGGGCCACGGCCGACAGAGCGTGGATCGTGATCATGAATCCGATCGTCCCCCAGCGTTTTGCCTGATCAGGTCGGATTGGATCGTGGCCTTTGCGGGGTTGGCGCAGATGTTCTGCAAGCTTTTTCGAGTCGTTTGAGGGTGTTGGTCGACTTGGGGGCGAGGGTGTTGCGACCACGGTGGACGACATCTCAATCTGATTAATTGCTCAAAACTATAGTCGATAAGAATCCGTATCAAATGGTAGATTCTCGGCAGTGCTCTGATCGCATGGCCATGGGGTATCGCGAGCGATTGACGGATGGTCGCCGTGCGATGGCTCATCTCGTTCATGTCTGGCACGAACGAAACGGCTGGTCCCACAAGGTGTTGCCCACCTTTGCCGATGCCCTTGATCTCGGCCGTGTGCACAATTCCCAGATTTCCAACCTGCGGAACGGCAAGCTTGCAGCTCCCGGGCCGGAGGTGTTTCTTGCTCTTGGTCAGGCCAATGCGTTGTTGATGGGAGGGCTGGAGTCCATCCGAACTGGTCTGGAGGAGTCTCACCCCGAACTTCTCCAGATCCTCGTTGATGGTCATGCACCTCTTGTGGATGCTGGAGGAGACCCCCTAAGCGCAGGTGCCTTGTTTGAGATCTTCGTTGGTCTGGCTCCACTTCCGCCAGGGTTTGATTGGCGAATCGATGCTGATGAAGCTTCGGCTCTGAGTGCAGCCCTGGCTGAACATCTTTGTGGGGGCCGTCGCTGGCGCTTTTGTCGCGAGCAGGTGATGAAGGCCTATCCAGTCAAAAAGAATCAGCGTCGTGATCGATTTGCAGAGGTTATGGCCGGCATGCGGGACTACAACGCTGAGGAGCTGGATGGTGAACTGCTCGACCTGTTCGCCACCCATCAGGCGTTGGGTGGATCGGGAAAGAGCGGAGCTGATGGCTTTCTCACTCAGTTGCGTGCCCGAGCCAAAAACCTTGAGGGTGAACGGTGACCTGCTGAATTCAGTTCAGGCTGTGAACTGATGAATCGGCCCGAACACCACCTTGAATTATGGATAGTGGGCCTGGCGCACGCGACGGGTCAGGCCAAGTCTTTTGAGCAGTTGGATATGCATCCAGGTCAAATCGAATTCAAACCAGCGCAGTCCATGGCGAGCGCTGGATGGAAAGGCGTGGTGATTGTTATGCCAGCCCTCTCCGAAGGACAGAAGCGCAACCCACCAGCAATTTCTGGACAGATCGGGACAGTCGAAATTCCTGTAGCCGAAGGCATGGGTGGCTGAGTTCACCAACCAGGTGACGTGATACACAACCACAAGTCGAAGTGGGATCGCCCACAGAACCAAGCCGAGTCCACCACCGTGGACCTGTGCCGCTTCGCCGTACCAATACAACCCCAAGCCCAGGGGAATCTGCAGCAGCAAAAACCAGCGATCGAGCCACCGATAAAACGGATCTCTCAGCAAATCACCGGCATAGCGGTCGAGTTCTTTGAGAGCTGGGATCTCATGCAACATCCACTCGCTATGGCTCCACCACAGCCCCCGCCCCGCATCATGATGATCGGTGGGTTGATCGGAATAGCGGTGGTGATGTCTGTGAAGTCCAACCCACTCAATCGGACCGCTTTGGCACGCGAGGGTCCCCATCACCACAAGAATCCGCTCCACCCAGCCGGGCACCACCAGGCTGCGGTGGGCCACCAATCGATGGAGTCCGAGGGTCACACCCAGAACGGTCGCCCAGTACAGAACACCGAACGCAACGAGACCTTGCCAGCTCCAGAACCGCGGCAGTAGGGCAACGGTGGACAGCACGTGCATGACAAGCATGAAGCCGGTGGTCCCCATCTTGAGGCGGCGCTGGCGGACGGGGAGCGGTCCGCGGGGAGCCATCACGGCTGCTCGTTGCCGAAGCTCACGAGTGTCAGCTGTTTGCGTGGAAACCAACAGGAAAACTCCAGGGGTGACAGAGCCGCTCATGCAGGGAACCCCGGAGCGGATGGTGCCATTAGCGACCGAAATCTAAAGGAATTGCCGGGCTGATCTGTGGCCGGGGGGGCATGCTGCAGTGCTGGCGCCGGGAGTGACGCGGTGAAGAGTGGTGAAGTGGACCATCCCGCCCGGGCGCGAGCCCGGGATTTGGTAGAGAACGTTGCCAGGGAACAGGAGCCCCAGGCGGCGCTTCGCACCGCTGCGGTGCAGCAAGGACTGGAGCGGGTGCTTGATGCCTTCCGAGGTGAGCGGCTTGGGACGCAGCATTTCGCCTCGCTAACCGGCTACGGCCATGGTGACCAGGGGAGGGACGTTCTCGATCGGGTGTTCGCGCGCGTTTTGGGCGCCGAGGCTGCTGCCGTTCGGCTGCAGTTCGTCAGTGGAACCCATGCCATCGCTGCAGCTCTGTTTGGCGTACTGCGGCCTGGGGACCGCCTGCTATCGGTCACGGGACGTCCTTACGACACTCTCGAGGAAGTGATCGGCTTGCGCGGCCACGGGCAGGGATCCTTGGCTGAATTCGGGATCATCTACGACGAAATTGCACTCAGCCCCAGCGGAGTGGTTGATGGGTTGGCGCTCGATTGTGCCTTGAGCCGTTCAGCGCGGCTGGTTCTGATTCAGCGGAGCTGCGGCTACAGCTGGAGGCCATCGCTGTCCATCGCCCAGATCAGCGACCTGTGCGAGCGAATTCACGATCGTCAGCCCGACTGCGTTTGCTTCGTTGACAACTGTTACGGAGAGTTTGTTGAAGCGGTGGAGCCTCCCGCTGTGGGCGCGGATCTGATCGCCGGATCCCTGATCAAAAATCCTGGTGGCACCATCGCGCCGGCGGGGGGGTACGTGGCGGGAAGGGCTGATCTGGTCCGCCAAGCGTGCTGCAGGTTGACGGCCCCTGGAATCGGTATGGATGGCGGAACCGGGTTTGATCTCCAGCGCCTGGTGTTGCAGGGGATCTTCCTCGCGCCGCAAATGGTTTCCGAAGCCCTGATCGGTGCCGATCTCGTGGCTGGCGTTTTCGCCCGTCTTGGCTTCCCTGTTCAACCGGTTGCGGGGGGCATGCGCAGCGATCTGATTCAGGCCGTTCGCTTGGGCACCCCTGAGGCCCTCAAGATCGTCTGTCGTGCGTTTCAGGCCTGTTCGCCCGTTGGGTCATATCTCGATCCAGTGCCAGCGGAAATGCCTGGCTATGCCAGTGCGTTGGTGATGGCCGGGGGCACGTTCATTGATGGATCCACCAGCGAATTTTCCGCAGATGCCCCTCTCCGTGAACCTTTCGATCTTTTCGTTCAGGGTGGAACCCATCGCACCCATGTTCGATTGGCTCTGACCGAAGCGCTCACGGCGTTGGATGCGGCAGGGCTGATTGATCTCCCGCAGACTGGGAAGGCCTGAACCGTTCACCGATGGCGTTCGAGTTTCCTGCCTCCTTCCGCTTTGCCGACAGCCACGAGTACGCCAATGCTGATGGCGAACTGGTACGGGTTGGAATCAGCGCGTTCGCCGTCGATCAGCTTGGTGACATCGTTTTCGTCGACTTGCCAGAGGTGGGTGCTGATCTCAGCAAGGGCAGCAGCTTCGGTTCCGTTGAGTCCGTCAAGGCGGTTGAGGACATGTATGCGCCTTTGGATGGAGAGGTTGTTGAACGCAACGACGCTGTTCTCGACAGCCCGGAGCAATTGCAGAACGACCCCCATGGAGAGGGGTGGCTTCTCGTTGTGCGGCCCAAAGACCTGACTCAACTGGAGTCTCTGCTCGATGCGGCGGCCTACGGTATGAAGGTGAATGCCGACTGACATCGGTTCCGGTCATCCTTCTTTACGATCTGCTGCACTTACGCGGCCGCGGACTTGTCTTCCCCTTTCCTGCAGCGCCACCTCGGGCCCGGAGAAGAGGATCAGCAGCGGATGCTTGCCGCACTCGGCTACAGCGATCTTGATGCCTTCATCGCAGACGTTGTTCCCGGAGACATCCTTGATTCAGAGCCACCAGCCGAGGTGTTGCCGACAGGTTGCGATGAAGCCACAGCGTTGCAGGACCTGCGTGACATCTCTGCAACCAATCAACGGCGCCGATCACTCATCGGCCTCGGATACCACGGAACAGCGACGCCGGCGCTGATCCAACGGCACGTCTTCGAAAACCCGGCTTGGTACACCGCATACACCCCATACCAGGCGGAGATTGCCCAGGGTCGTCTTGAGGCCTTGCTCAACTTTCAGACCCTGATCAGTGAGCTCACGGGCCTGCCCATTGCCAATGCCTCGTTGCTGGACGAAGCAACTGCGGCCGCTGAGGCGATGGCATTGAGTTATTCGGTGTGCCGACGTTCCGGGGCCAAACGCTTTCTTGTCGATGCGGCGGTTTTGCCGCAGACCTGGGCTGTTCTTCAAACCCGTGCTCAACCACTTGGGATTCAGCTCGATCGGATTCAACCTGACGATGTCGTTCCCGACGAGCAGGTCTTCGGAATGCTCCTGCAATTGCCGGGGGCGGATGGGCGTCTCTGGGATCCCACGTCATTGATCGCTGAGTGTCATGCCGTCGGTGCTCTGGTCACCGTTGCAGTCGACCCCCTCGCCCAGACCCTGATGGCTCCGGTGGCGGAGCTGGGTGCTGACATCGCTGTCGGCAGCGCCCAGCGATTGGGTGTACCGATGGGATTCGGAGGACCCCATGCTGCTTTCTTCGCAACGCGGGATGCCTTCAAGCGTCAGATTCCCGGTCGCTTGGTTGGCCGTTCGAAAGACGCTGAGGGTCGAGCGGCTCTAAGACTTGCTCTTCAGACCCGTGAGCAGCACATCCGCCGCGACAAGGCCACGAGCAACATCTGCACGGCACAAGTGCTGTTGGCTGTAATGGCGTCGTTCTACGCCGTGCATCACGGCCCGGAAGGTTTGACGTCCATTGCGCGTCGAATTGTTGTTCGTCGGCAGCGGTTGGAAGCGGCACTGCGAGCGCTGGGTTTCCCTCTCGAGGTTCAACCAAGGTTCGATTCCCTGGTGGTGGACACTCCATGGGCGCCGGCCGTGCATCGCGCAGCGGCGGCGGCGGGCTTCAACCTTCAGGTCCTCCCCCATGGGGCAGCCCTCGCTGAGGCGACTGGCTTCGGTATTGCACTGGATGAATGCAGCACCGATGAAGAACTCAAGGCGCTGATCGGTGCCCTGGCTGCTGCAGTGGATCGGGATCCCCCGGCTCTTGTCGCCACCGTGACCGGGGATCTGGATGGCGTTCCCCTCCGCAGCGGTCCCTGGCTGACGCAGGAGGTCTTCCATCGGTACCGCAGCGAGACGGAGCTGATGCGATACATCCAACGTCTGGTCAGCCGTGATCTGTCCCTGGTGCACGGCATGATTCCGCTTGGAAGCTGCACCATGAAGCTCAACGCAGCTGCTGAACTTCTGCCCGTGAGCTGGCCGGATTTCGCAGCTCTTCATCCCTTCGCGCCTGCTGATCAGTCCTCCGGTTACGCACGCCTCGCAGTGGATCTTGAAACCTGGTTGGCGGCGCTGACGGGTTTTTCTGCTGTATCGCTTCAACCCAATGCCGGATCTCAGGGTGAATACGCGGGGCTGCTGGTGATCCGGGCCTGGCACCTGTCACGCAACGAATCCCATCGTGATGTTTGCCTGATCCCAACCAGTGCCCACGGCACCAACCCTGCAAGTGCGGTGATGGCGGGTTTGCGTGTTGTGCCGGTGGCCTGCGACGAGGAGGGAAACATCGATCAGGAGGACCTTGCGGCACGGGTGCTCGAGCACGCTGATCGCCTGGCCGCCCTGATGGTCACTTACCCCTCAACCCATGGGGTCTTTGAGCCAGGAATTCGGAGCATCTGCGACTTGATCCATCAAAACGGAGGTCAGGTGTATCTCGACGGAGCCAACTTGAACGCCCAGGTTGGTCTCTGCAGGCCCGGGGCCTATGGCGCCGATGTCTGTCATTTGAATCTTCACAAGACGTTCTGCATTCCCCATGGGGGGGGTGGTCCTGGGGTCGGTCCGATCGGAGTGGCGGCCCATCTTGCCCCTTTCCTGCCGGGGCATCCCCTCACAACATCTGCCGGAACGGCGATCGGCCCCGTGTCGGCCGCTCCTTTGGGCAGTGCCGGCATCCTGCCGATCAGTTGGATGTACTTAAGGATGATGGGAGCAACGGCACTCCGTCAGGCCAGTGCTGTCGCTCTGCTCGCGGCGAACTACTTGGCGCATCGTCTCGACGAGCATTACCCCGTGCTGTTCAGGGGACCAACGGGATGTGTAGCCCATGAATGCATTCTTGATCTTCGCCCCCTGAAGCGCAGTGCCGGTCTCGATGTGGACGACATTGCCAAACGTTTGATGGATTTCGGATTCCATGCCCCAACCGTCAGTTGGCCTGTTGCAGGCACGGTGATGGTGGAGCCAACGGAAAGTGAAAGCCTTTGTGAACTGGATCGGTTCTGCGACGCCATGATCGCCATCCGCTCCGAGGCGAGGGACATTGAATCCGGTCGCATGGATCCCCTCAACAACCCCCTGAAGCGGGCGCCGCACACGATGGCAGCTGCCCTGGCCGATGACTGGGATCGTCCTTACAGCCGGACCGTTGCCGTTTTCCCGATGCCTGGGCAGGAGCAGAACAAAATCTGGCCGGCTGTCGCACGGATTGACAATGCTTTTGGTGACCGCAATCTTGTCTGCACCTGTCCATCGGTGGAAGACCTTGCGGAGGCGGCTTGAGTCTTCTTTGATCTGGTCTTCGGGCGCAGCGCAGGTTAAATTTTCATGGAAAACGGAAAATTTGGTTTGATTTCGGGCGTTCCCCTTGCGCTTGTCATCAAACTATCCGACAACTGGCGCGTAAGCCCGGAAGACCTATGGATCGGATCAATCTCAATTCCAATCCATCACCGAGTCTTCCCCCTCTGCCCGAAGGGCTGGAATCGGCTTTCAAGCGCGGTCATACCCTGCAGGTGGATGGCACAAATGTGGTGAGGGTTCCCTTCGGTGTTCGCCAAGCCAGGCGCAGCCGGCCGGCAAAACCCGCTCATTGGCACACTCTTGTCATCCCTCTGCAGCCTTCTGGAGCGCCAACGCCCCCTCCGGCTGCAGCCTGAAGATCACGCCACCTTGATTTCAATCGATTCCTGAGAAAGCCTCCAGTCCAATAACGCTTTGACATCTTCAAGAGAGCAGGTGGGTGTCCTGAATGGAAGTAGGGCCATTGGGCTTCGTTCAGGGCGAACCAACCAGCTTTGATTGTTTTGGGGGAGCAAGAGAAAGCCCCGGTAGCGAATTGCTTCGGAATGATTCATCACAAATCCCATCGCTCGAGGGATCATTGATTCGTGGCATCGTTATTTCACCGCACAAGATGTGGTGTTGCCGGTTTGTACGGAAAGTTTTTCGGCTTGGTTCTGATCTTCAAACTTCAAGCAGCTGACCCTTGACGGCAACTGCGATGTTTCGACTTCAACCCATGCCTTCTCTGTATCAATTGACTCGGTTTGTATGAAACGATACCGTCCAAATTGAGCTGGGTTGTCCACATCTAGTGTCCTGCTTGCTCTGTATCTCTCATGCTGAACAGGAGGATGTCAGCGCCTGATTCAGACCCAATCAGCGTCGCAAATCTTGGGTCGTCTCGATCGATGCCGACGCCATCCCCTCGTTCCAGGCGCATCTGTTTTCCCTGTTGAGTCATCGATTCGATCGCTCCATCAATGACCTGCATCCAGATTTTTGATCCCTCTGCCATTCGGGGTATCGATAGGCGATCACCCGGCTGAGGTTGAGCGCGCCACAGTTGAACGGTTTGCTCGACGGCCATCGCTCCGTGCTGTCCTTTGGGATCCAGAAGGGCTGTCCATTCCCGGCCGATCGCAAACGCTTTCTGTTCGTAAGCCGGTGGCAGGTTGTTGTCTGTGGGTTCGATCCAGATCTGAATCAGCCTGCAGGCGGAAGCGTCTCGGTTCATTTCACTGTGAACAAGTCCGGTTCCAGCGCTCATGCGTTGCACTTCTCCCGCGTTCAGGACCTCCTCATGCCCCATGGAGTCCTGATGGGTAAGTCGTCCAGCCACCATCACCGTGACGATTTCCACATCGCGGTGAGGGTGCATGCCAAACCCGCGTCCAGCGGCAATGGTGTCGTCATTGATGACTCGCAAAGGGCCAAATCCCTTCCAATCCGGGCTGTAGTGATCAGCAAAAGCAAAACTGTGCCAGGAGTCCAGCCAATCGTTCTGACTGTGGAAGCGCTCGGAACTGCGGCGAAGTTTCACAGGGTCAACGGTTGGAGCTGCAGGAGGCGTGCCAGCAGGTCATCGATGGTCTCCTGGCGAGGTGGTTTGCTTTTTGTGCTGTGCAACTGACGGCCTACTACTTGGGCGCCGAGGTGAATGAGTTGGATCCTGAGGCTGACCAGCAATTCCATTCCTCCACTGCCCGACACGCTGGCAATGACCACAGGACGACCATTGAAGAGAGCGCGGAAATCGGAACCCTGAACAGAAAGCCATGCGATTGCATTGCTCAGGACAGGGGGGATTGAACCGTTGTATTCCGGGGCACAGATCACCCAGCGCTGCGCCCTGGACAACTGCTTTTCAAGGGCAGAAAGACCTTGTGGTGGTGTGTCGCCTTTGATCCTTGGTGTGAAGACCGGTAAGCTCAGCGTGGTCAGGTCCAGAAGTTCGCAGCTTGCCCCTCTGGGGGATGCACCCTCCACAAAGCGTTCTGCAAGCTTGAGATTTTCCCCATTGCTGGCCGCGATCACGAGCAGGTCAACAGGTTGGTCAGCCATTTGATTCAACAATTCCTCTGTATTGATCCTGATCGTCCTGAGATGGGTCCACAACCCACTGCTAGCTGATCTGAACCAGGATCGTCCCGATCGATCATGGCTTGTTTCGTCTGGCCGTCAGGCTGTGATGCCCGAAACCCTTACGGTCACCGATGGCGTTGTCGATCTCCCGTTGGTCAGAGCGTCAACGCCAGTTGATGTGCATGATCTGATCTCAATAGTTGGCGCCACTGCGGCGATGGTGCACAGCTGTTGAACCCGTCAGGTCAAACACTCCACCGTGATTGACGCGGGCGTAAAGCAGCCAGTGGTCACCGCACTCCATGCGCTGCGACACCTCCCCCTCAAGCCAGGCCAATGCATCGGGCAGAAGGGGCTGATCGGCTGGGCTGTCCTGAAGCTCCAACCCGGAAAAGCGGTCCGCACCGGGGTCGAACGGCTGCAGAAACTGTCTCATCAGACCGGTTTCACGTCCTTCAGCCAGCACGTTCAATGCAAAACGGTCTCCTTTGTGCAGCAGGGCTTCGACGGCGCGATCCTTCGCTACAGCGATGGTGATCCCCGGTGGAGAGAAGCTGGCTTGGCTCACCCAGCTGGCGACCATGGCGCCGCTGAGTTCGCCTTTTCGGGTCGTTAAAACACAGAGGGATCCGATCACACGGCCGAGGGCGATCACTGCCGGATCGCTGCGACTTTCGCTCAGCCCACCGGCACTGCGCCGTTGTGCGCGCTTTTGGGCTTTCAGTAACTGGCGTGCAAAGCGGGTTCCGGTTTCCTCCAGCTGCTTCACCTTGGCTGTATCCGGGCTGAACTTGACTCGAATCGGCTCGAATCCGAACTGAAATCCACCGTCCCGCAGCTTGGTCTCTAGGAGGTCCACCGCTTCACCGCTCCAGCCGAAACTGCCGAACACGCCGACAGGTTTGCTTCGGTCGCCCTCCGCAAGCAGGGTGCCAAGGGCAGAGACGACCGGTGTTGGTGCATGACCGCCCAGGGTGGGCGACCCGATCATGATGGCGTCTGCCTGATGAATCGAGGCGATCAGCTCGTCGCTTGGGGTGAATTCACAGTTGAGGCTGTTCACGCGGATCCCAGTGCGGCTCACGCCCTTGGCCAGGGCGTCGGCAATGGCCGCCGTATTGCCGTAGGCGCTGGCGTACAGAAGAACCACATTCAAGCTGGCCTGTTGGTGGCTTTCTCCCCAGCGGCGGTAATCGCTTAGCAAACTCCTCCAGCTGCTGTCGATGGCTGGACCATGGCCCGGGGCAATCGTGCGGATGTCGAGTTCCTCGAGACGATCCACCAGGGACTCCACCTGACGAGCCATCGGGGCCATCAGGCAGTCGTAGAAATGCCGACGCTCCTCGTCCGTGCTGCTGCGATTGGTCTCAGCCCAGTTGTCGGTGCAGAGATGGGCGCTGAAAAATTTGTCGCTCATCAGGAGACCGAGGCTTGCCTCAAAGGCGAGCAATCCTCCGGGCCATCGGGGTGTCGGAACTGCCAGAAGCAGCAGATCTCGTCCATGCGCCAATGGAAGAGTCTCTTCATGACGGATCACCCGCATGGGTGGAAGGTCCGGAAGCGGTGGTGGGTCTGTGCCCTGCCCCGGTGGGGTGGGTTTGCGCTGGTTCCAGAGTTCTCTCAGCAGTTTGGCGCCAGCATTGGAGGCGATCAGTTCAAGTTGAGAGTGGGTTTCGGCCAGGTTGCGAAGCAGAGCCACCCTGTTCGGGTTTACATGGCCGACAACGATCCGAAGCGGCTGGTCACAGTTCGGGAGGACGTCCGCAAGCGCTGGAAGAAACACGTCGCTGTACGCCGTTCCGGGGGGATGCACCAGAACAGCTGGATGGTCGTCGTCCGCTTCGAACAGAAAGCTGTTGGCGGTGCTGCCCCGCTCCAGGGCGTATTCCAGTTCAAAGCGATGACGCCGCGGACTCAGGCCACGCAGGCTGAGCACCCCTCCATCGATCGGCAATTGGATGGTGTGACGTTGGTCAGTGGTGCTGGACACGATCATTCAGTAGTGGTTGCCCACTTTGCGGTGGTGTACGGCGGTGACAGCGTCGGCGTCAGCCACGTTGCCCTGCTCCACCACGGCGTAGATGATCCAGTGGTCCGGCCCCTCCATGCGCTGCTCCACCTGGCAGCCCAGGAAGGCCAAGGCTTCACTGAGCACAGGCCCGCCCTGCGCCGCTCCCTCCAGCAGGTTCACGCCCGCGAAGCGATCGGCACCGGGGGGGAAGCGCTTCAGAAAGTGCCGCAATAAGTCCTGGTGGTTGTCCTGGCGCAGCACGTTGAGGACAAACCGGTCGCCCACTTGCATCAGGGCTTCAATCGCCCGGTCTTTGGCCACAGCAACAGTGATCCCAGGAGGTGAGAAGCTCGCCTGACTCACCCAGCTGGCGACCATCGCGCCCCGCCGCTGGGCCTCACCGTCCCCCTGGCTCGCGGTCACGACATACAGACCCCCACTCAGGCGGCCGAGGGCCTTGTCGAGATCGCCATCCAAACTCTTCATCGCTGCGATCGTTTTCTCTTTTGTGAGCAGCTGGCCGAGATCGGTGCCAGCCTCCTCACAGCGTTGGTAGTCACTGCCCTGGGGCAACTGACGAATGCGTAGCGGCGCGAAGGCCTGTTTCTGTCCTTGGCTGCGCAGCTGATCAGCAACCGCGTCAATCGGCTCGTCGTTTCCGCCAAAGGCGTCATAGACGCCGACCAGCTGCTTGGGGGTCAGTGCTGCAAGCAAGGTCCCGATGGCTGTCTGCAGGTCGCCGTCCGGTTCCGCGGGCCAGGTGGGTGCGACCACGGCTTTGGCATCGCCGATCAGTGTCGTCAGTTCCTGGGCATCGGTGGCCCGGAGGTCGATGAGCTGCACCTGGGCTTCTGCCTTTCCGATGCCGTGGGCGATCGCCTGGCTGATCCGATCGGAGAAGCCGTACTGGCTCAGATAACAGACTGCGGCATAGCTCTCACCCTTGCTGCGTTGGCTGCTCCATTCCTTGTAATCGGCGAGCCAATGGCTGAGGTGATGGCGCAGCAGTGGACCGTGGCCAACAGCAACAGTGTTGATGTCCGGCAAACCGTCCATGCGTTTTAGGGCTTGCAGAACGCTGCGGGCGTTGGGCCCCATCAAACAGTCGTAATAAAAGCGAAAGTCGGGAGCGATGGCCCCTGGATCGCTGTCGAAGAGATCGTCTGAGCAGTAGTGAAGTCCAAACGCATCGCAGGTGTAGAGGATGCCAGTGCCGTGATCAAACGAAAAAATCGTGTCGGGCCAGTGCAGATTCGGGGCACTGAGGAATTCGAACCTGTGCTCGATTCCGCTCTCCAGGTTGGTGCCGAGATTCAGCTCATCACCTGATTTAACGGCACGGGATTGGAAAGGCCTGTGAACCTGATCTTTCAGAAATTGCAATGCCACTTTCGATCCCACGATTTCAATCTCAGGATTGAGATCAATCAAGTCACCGATCAGCCCCGAATGGTCGGGTTCGGTGTGACTCACAATCAATACATCTATCGATTTGGGATCGATCTGATTTTTCAGAAGAGGTATCCAAGTGTCCCGAAACTTGGCATGGCTGGTGTCGATCAGGGCGGTGCGCTCGCCCCTAATGAGAAATGCGTTGTAGGTGGTGCCGTTCCGCAGGCCGAATTCGATGTCGAAGCGACTGCGATCCCAATCCAGAGAACGGATGGTGGTCGTGTCCGTGGCAATCGCCTCGCTCTGCAGGCTCAGGCGCGACTCGACAACGGGGGCAATGACCATGAAATCAGCCTTCTTCGGCGTTGACTGTACGAAGACTTTCCGGGTCGCTGTCCCTGCAGGATGGATTGATCTCGAGAGATCCCATGGCCATGGAAGCGGCCGGTTCAGGTGTCGTTGCCTTGCGCAAGAGCATCGGCCCGGGAATTTTGTTTGCAGCAGCCTGTATTGGTGGTTCGCACCTGATGTCCTCGACCACCGCCGGGGCACGCTTCGGCTTTGCCCTGGTCGGTCTGATTGTTCTGACCAATTGTCTGAAATATCCCTTCCTGCGGGTGGGCAGTCGTTTCACAGCCGTGACAGGGTTGTCGCTGTTGGAAGGGTTTCAGCGCCGGAATCCGGCCTATCCGGCG
>QCSN01000005.1 GCA_003211515.1 Synechococcus sp. AG-670-F04 | reverse complement strand
CCCACCACACAAGCAATGGTGCCAAGAATGACGACCGGGAAGATGTAAAGGAGATCGTTCGGCCAAGCAGGCTCTCCGTAGTAGTTGTGGCCCATACCCTTGGCGAGCTTGGCCCGCATCTTGGGGTCAGACAGATCAGGCTTTTTAAGAATGTGCATTGATGAAACCGAGGAATAAAAGGAGTGTAGAAACGCGGATCACAATGGACCTGAAATACCTTGCTTCCGAATCATCAGGAAGTGCATGAGCATAAACACCGCCAGGAGCCATGGCATAACAAAAGTATGCAGACTGTAGAAGCGAGTAAGTGTCGCTTGACCAACACTTTCGCCACCACGAAGCAGCTCAACCATGAAGTCCCCAACCACAGGGATCGCAGCAGGAACACCCGAAACGATTTTCACAGCCCAGTATCCAACTTGATCCCAAGGGAGGGAGTAGCCGGTAACCCCGAACGAAACGGTGATGACGGCCATGGTGACGCCCGTCACCCAGGTGAGCTCACGAGGACGCTTGAATCCACCTGTGAGGTAGACCCGAAACACGTGAAGAATGAGCATCAAGACCATCATTGAAGCGCTCCAGCGATGGACGGAGCGGATCAACCAACCGAAGCTGACATCGGTCATCAGGTATTGCACTGAGGTGTAAGCCTCGGCCACCGTTGGCTTGTAGTAGAAGGTCATCGCGAACCCCGTCGCGAACTGGATGAGGAAGCAAACCAGGGTGATGCCGCCTAGGCAATAAAAAATGTTGACGTGGGGCGGCACGTACTTGGAGCTGATGTCGTCAGCAATGTCCTGGATCTCAAGGCGTTCCTGGAACCAGTCGTAAACAGGAGATGAGTTCGCCATGCACAAGCGGGCTCGGGTTGCGAAAGTCTACTGAGCACACTTCTGCCAATGCGCCGGGAGGATCGCTATGTATCCGACTGTTAACGAATATTCAAAAGCCTTCCGGCGACTGAGGAGTGCAGGTCATCGCCTGATCTGCAGCGTGGGGTTGAGCCTGCTTCTGCTCCTGGTTCCGTCTGTTGGCAGCGGACATGCCCTCAGCGATGCCCAGCAACTGGTGGTCGAAAGTTGGCGACTGGTGAATCAGGGTTATGTCGATCCTGAACAGCTCGATCGCGTGCGGTGGCGCCGCCAGCGGCAGAAAGCTCTTGAGCAGTCGATCAGCAGCAGTGAGGACGCCTATGCAGCGATCGAAACCATGCTGAGTGCCCTCGACGACCCTTACACCCGTCTCCTCAGACCTTCGGACTATCAGGCCTTAAAAGCCAGCACCAGCGGAAACCTCAGCGGCGTGGGACTGCAGCTTGGCCCAGCGGAAAGTCCAAATCAGGTCGTGATCATCTCGGCTCTCGACGGCTCTCCCGCCGCGGATGCGGAACTCACCAGCGGCATGGAACTGCTGGCTGTGAACGAGGAATCTGTGGAATCTCTCGGTCTTGAAGGCACTGCGAATGCCTTGCGGGGGGACGTTGGAACACAGGTCATCCTCAGGATCCGACGAACAGACGGCAGCGACGATGAAGTGACCTTGGAGCGCCGTCAGGTTGATCTCCGACCGGTGCGCACCCGACGGTTGCGGGTCGATACCCACACTCTGGGGTACATCCGCATTACGCAATTCACGGAGGGGGTTCCAGTTCAGGTGCGAGAAGCACTTGAAGAACTGAAGGACAAAAGCATCGAAGGGATGGTGCTCGACCTTCGCAACAACTCCGGAGGACTTGTGAGCTCTGGACTTGCCGTTGCGGATGACTTCCTCAGCGGTGATCCCATCGTCGAGACAAGAGATCGGGATGGCCTCCTCGACACGATCCAGGCCAATCTCGAAACCCTCTATGACGGGCCAATGGTGACAATCGTCAACGGGGGGACAGCCAGCGCCAGCGAGATCTTGGCCGGCGCGTTGCAGGACAACGGTCGCTCGTCACTCATCGGGACCCAGACCTTCGGTAAAGGGTTGATTCAGACCCTGACCAATCTCAGCGATGGCAGCGGCTTGGCGATAACGGTGGCGGGTTACGTAACCCCAAGTGGGCGAAACATCCAAGGCGAGGGAATCGAGCCCGAACGACTGCTTGATGGGCCAGAACCCTTAAACCCGGGCAGTGAGGGCGACCTGTGGATTTCGGAAGCGATGAACGCCATGCGCTTTCTGCTGGAGACACCCCTGGAAAGTATTGATGAATGAGCCAGCGGACCTATCACGACCCGCTTCATGGAGCGATCACATTCAACGATGACAACCCGGCTGAAGCTCTTGTTATCGACCTGGTTGATACCGCCCCATTCCAACGACTCAGAAGAATTCGCCAACTAGGACCTGCGTTCCTGACGTTCCATGGAGCCGAATCCAGTCGTTTCACCCATTCCCTTGGGGTGTGCCACGTCGCCAGACGAGCTTTTCATCACCTGCGCACATGCGATCCCGCTCTGGAGCCCTACGAAGGACTACTGCTGGCTGCAGCTCTGCTCCACGACGTGGGACATGGCCCCCTCAGCCACACGGGAGAGGAAATGTTCGGACTGCACCACGAGAGCTGGTCAGCGCGCCTGATCCGTGAACATCCACAGTTGCGTGGGCCTCTCGAAAACTACAGAGAGGGGACGGCCAATTCCGTTGCTGCTCTGCTGGAAGAAGGACGGGCCCAACGCATGGTGATTCGTCGGCTGGTGAGTGGTCAACTGGATTGTGATCGTCTCGACTACTTACTGCGGGACAGTTACAGCACAGGTGCTCGCTACGGACATCTCGATCTTGAACGCGTTTTGGGAGCGATGACCCTTGCCCCCGATGGTGACTTGGCGATCCACCCCAAAGGTCTGATGGCCGTGGAGCACTACCTGGTGGTCCGAAATCTCATGTATCGGAGTGTTTACAACCACCGCCTCAACGTGATGTGCAACTGGCTGCTGGAGCAGCTGGTGCGGACCGCACGTCGTATGGGCCCTGCCCATGTCTGGGCAGACTCCGTCATGCATTCCTGGCTTTGGGGTCCTAGCACTCTCAGCCTGGAGCACTTCCTGTCCAACGACGATCTGCGGACGGGATATCACCTTCAGCGCTGGCACGAGGAAGGTCCCCAACCCCTTGCAGAACTCTGCGGTCGATTCCTGAACAGACGCCTTCTCAAGGTGCTGGCTGTCGACCAACTCGGTCGGGAAGAGCAACTCAAAGCACTGGCGATCGCTGGGCGTCTTGCAGAACAGAAAGGGATGGATCCAAGTCTTTGCTGCGGGCTTCGCCATCAGGAGTTAAGGGGATATCACCCCTATCGGGGCGGCCTTCGACTCTGGAATGGTCATCAGCTTCAGGCTCTCGAAACGGCTTCAACACTGGTGGCCAGCTTGACCACACCAGCGGCGACCTCATGGCTGATTCATCCCGGTGAAATCGAAGTTGAACTCAGAGAGGCGATGAAGCAAGCCGGTTTGACCGTTCAATAGAGGAACTCAGATGCGCGGTCCGATGCAGGGGCTTGAACTGCCCAACCACCACGTACAGCACTGGCGTGATGCCTTGCCTGTGCTGCTGAATCAACTCCAACCAGGAGCGATTAGCCTCGATTGTGGCGCATGGCTGCTCACCTGTGGAGAGCTGAACGAACTCCGCAAAACGATGGCCGGCATGGGCTGCAACCTTCTCGAGGTGAGCGCAACAAATCCCGAAACGCTCGTATGCGCTAGTGCCCTTGGCCTTTCAGCCAGGCTGTCGAGCGATCTGATCGGCTCGCAAAAACCCCGCGACGCACCAACGACAGACTCAGAGCTTCTGTTCCACCAAGGAACATTGCGTTCAGGAGATCACCTGCAAAGTGATGGGGACATTCTCTTGTTCGGGGATGTCAACCCAGGGGCTCTGATCAGTGCTGATGGAGACGTGATGGTTTGGGGACGCCTGCGTGGCACTGCCCATGCTGGTCAGCATGGCGAGAAGCAAGCTCGAATCATCGCGCTGCAGCTCCGCCCAGTGCAGTTGCGCATTGCTGATGTCGTCGCAAGAGGACCTGAGGATCAACCCCAGACAGGACTTGTTGAGCAAGCTCGTCTTCAGGATGGTGAAATCGTGATTGAACCGGCACCGGCGCAGGGCTTCATCGGGCGGTGATGTCGGTTGTCAGGAGAAACACTCTGATTATTCTGGCCAAACAAAACTGTGTGTCTGGTGTCGACGACGCGAACAATTCTGATCTGCTCAGGCAAGGGCGGCGTCGGAAAGACGACCAGCACAGCCAACCTGGGGATCGCCTTGGCCAAACAGGGCAAAACAACCGTTGTTCTTGATGCCGATTTCGGCCTGCGCAACCTTGACCTGTTGCTCGGTCTTGAAAACAGAATTGTGTACACCGCCCAGGAGGTGCTGGCAGAGAGCTGCCGGCTCGAGCAGGCCCTGGTGAAACACAAGCAAGAGCCAAATCTCTGTCTGCTGCCAGCCGGTAACCCTCGAATGCTCGAATGGCTCACACCAAAGGACATGCAGTCGATCGTTTCACTCCTTGAGAAGCGTTTTGATTATGTGTTGATCGATTGTCCTGCCGGCATCGAAGATGGCTTCAAAAATGCCGTTTCTGCCACGCGAGAGGCGTTGGTCATTACGACGCCTGAAGTGGCGGCCGTGCGGGATGCAGACCGAGTGATCGGGCTGCTGAACATCCAAGGGGTTGCTCCCGTTCAACTCGTGCTGAACCGCGTACGCCCTCGAATGATGACCAACCAGGAGATGCTCTCAGTTGACGACATCACCGACATCCTGGCCTTGCCGTTGCTTGGTCTTGTCTTTGAAGATGAGCAAGTCATTGTCAGCACCAACCGAGGTGAACCGCTCACTCTTGGGGATTCTTCAGCGCCAGCTGCTCAGGCGTATCACAACATTGCCCGCCGGCTTCAAGGTGAGGAGATCCCACTGATGGACCCGTCTCAAGCTCGCAGGGGACTCCGGGCCAGGATGCGGAAACTGATGCAAACCAAGATCTTCTGAATCAATGACCCTGAAAGATCTCATCGACAAATTGCTGGGCCGTCAGCCCAGCAGCGCCAGCACTGCGAAGCAGCGCCTGCAGCTCGTTCTGGCTCATGATCGAAGCGATCTGAACCCCGAGCTTCTCGAACAAATGAGGCGCGAGATTCTGGAAGTGGTTGCTCGTTATGTGGAGATCGATGTGGAAGGTGGTGATGTCAGCCTGGAAACGGAAGACCGTGTCACCGCCTTGGTTGCCAATCTGCCGATTCGAGCCACAGTCAATCGTCCGACTTGAGGGGAATGCTCTCTGAAGCACCAGTCCGGGTTCATTCATGCGGGTCCAACAACCTCTGACCGAATCAGAAATCAGAGTCAGCGTTCTTCTTCTTGAAGGTTTGAGCAACAAAGCCATCGCCAAGAGGCTTGTGTTGAGTCCACGCACCGTTGAGTGCCACCTCAGCCGTGCCATGGCCAAAACTGGTTGCGCCAACCGTCTGGAGTTGGCCCTGTGGATGCTTACGATGAGCCCCATGCCGGCTTAGCTCAGTGGTAGAGCAGCGCTTTTGTAAAGCGAAGGTCATCGGTTCAAATCCGTTAGCCGGCTTACAACAACCCCCTTTAATGCCGAGACTTCTGATGATTAGAACTGGAAAAAATCCATACAGCTGTGGCGAGTCCCACCCATCCGAGCGTCCTTAGTTCCAGCAATGACCTGAGCAGAGTTTCTGCTGGCTCCAATAACCAATGGAAAAGCGCAATCAGAACAAGGCAGGCACCGATCAGACTTAACAAGATCTAAGGGATGTCTGAAAGCATCACAGCACCCTGACGGAGCACCTGCCACGTCCCCGCTGAATGCCACTTGACCACCGAGCTGGCAAGACCCGACCGTGTAGGCCAGGGTTGAGAGAGCTGGGCAACATCGGGAAAAAAAGCAGCTGCCTCAGCAGCCGTTGCGGCAGGTGGTTGGCCTGCAGTATTGGCGCTGCTTGTGGCGAGAGGCCCACTAAGACGCAGCAGTTCAAGGGTGAGAGCGCAAGCCGGGATCCGTATTCCAAGGGTGTTCCCACCTGGGTTGAGCTGGTCAACCAGCGGCCCTTTCGCGGGGAGCACCAGTGTGAGTGCTCCTGGCCAATAGCGATCAATCAAAGGGCGAGCATCCTCACGACAGCGCTCTTCAACCGCATCGAGCAACGGCTGTACGGAAGCTGCCATCAAGATCAGCGGTTTGTCCGCGGGACGACGTTTGAGATGCCACAACTGCTTTGCATGCTCGGGTTTTGCCGCCAAGCCTGGGACGGTATCCGTTGGAATAACAGCCGGTTCGCCCTGAAGCAGCCTTTTCGCCAGCTCAGCAGAATCAACCACCGAGGTCATTGTGAAACCTGGGTTTGATCAGTCTCCACACCGTCAAGGGCGCGGCATGCCTTCGCGAAGCGGACGGTCCCAGTTAGATCAGCGCCAGATCCAACATCCGATAGACCTGCCTCGTGCAGAAGCGTCAACACGCGCTGGCTGTGGTCATGGTGATGTTCCAAAAGCAACCAACCACCTGGAGCAAGCGCCTGAACGGCCCCCGCAATAATCGTTCGGATGCAATCCAATCCATCAGCACCACCATCGAGAGCCAAACGCGGCTCATGATCACGCACCGTCGGATGCAGATCGTTGATCAACCCGGAAGGGATGTAAGGGGGATTGCTCAACACAAGATCAAACGCTCCGAACCAGGGCGACAAAGGCTGCCACCAACTGCCTTGATGCAACTGACATGACCTGCTGAGTCGACAACGCCTGAAATTGCGTTCAGCGAGTGCGAGGGCTTGAGCGCTCTGATCAACAGCGTGTCCTGCCGCCTTGGGCCAAGCCTTCGCCAAACTGATGGCGAGCGCCCCGCTGCCAGTCCCCAGATCCGCCCATCGACCTATGGGCGCAGAGCGTGGAATCGCAAGAGCTAAATCAAGCAGCACTTCACTTTCCTGCCTCGGGATCAAAGCCACAGGACCAACTTCGAGCATCAGATCCCGCCATGGGCAAAGACCGGCAAGATGCTGAAGGGGAACATTTTGTTCAAGATATTGCTTCCAAAGAGCTTGCATTTCGGCCAAGGATCGCTTCATACAAACAATGCGATCGCGATCAATGAACAGAAGCTGAAGATCGCCCAAAGCCAGTGCACCACTTAGCACCAACAGCCAATCAAGGTCTTGCGCAGTACCACCGCGCGTTAATTCCTGGGACCTCCAAGCCAAAAGCTCTTTACCACTCAATCGCAAATCAGGCACTGATTAATGTTGAACAGAACGCCAACTGTTTCCCTCATAACACACAGCCAAGCCATTCACTTCAAGGTGCAGCAAATCACGAACAACACAACCAAGACTGCAACCCCGCAAAAGCGAAAGCTCCTCAACAGAGGTTCCCTGATCCATCAACTTCAACAACTCGCGTTGGGAGCAAGACAACGATGCCTTTGACTCCGTTACCCGTAGCGGCTGCTGTCCAACCGACGTCAAGGGCCCTGGACCCAGATCGCGAATCAAAACGTCTGTGGAGATCAACGGAGCCGCGCCTTCGCACAGAAGTGCATTACTGCCTTTGACGGACCAACGCATGGCATCGCCTGGAACAACCCAGACAGGACAACCATCGGAGGCTGCAATCCGGGCGGTGATGAGAGCACCGCTCTGCTCCGGACACTCGATGACAACAACAGCGCAAGCCAGCGCAACCAGCAAGCGATTTCGCGACGCGAAATGTCCACGCTGAACGGAGGTACCTGGCGGATGTTCACTGATCAACAAGCCGGAGTGACCAACGGACTCCTGCAGTGATTCGTGATGGCGAGGGTAAACCCTGTTCAAGGCTGTCCCCAGAATCGCAACAGGTGATCCACCTCCCTTCAGACATCCTCGGTGAGCAGCTGCGTCAATCCCTTCCGCCAAACCGCTGAGCACTGGCCATCCTGCAACAGCCAGCTCTTGGCCCAGATTGAAGGCCATCCTCTGCCCATGGGAAGAAGCAGCCCGGGTTCCAATCACAGCCACCGCCTGACGCTTTTGCAAACAGGCCAGAAGACTGCGTTTCCCGCGCAGAAACAATCCCAGGGGGGGCCTATCAATCCAATCCAGCGACGATGGCCAAGCGTCATCCCCGACCATCACTAGATCGGCCGGCACGCGCAGATCAGGATTGACGCCATGACGACTGCGATATCCCTCAATCCTGTCGAGCAAAGATGACGACCAACCGAGCATTTCCCGGAGCTGATCCCGCGGCAAACGCCAGCAATCTTCCAGCCCCATTCCCTCAGCCTGAGCCCGAGCCTCAAGAGCACGCAGCCTCACAGGCCCAATACCTGGGCAGCAACTCCAAAGCCATCGCCAATGGCGCATTGCGCGACAAGTACACCTGTACTTATCTAATCATGGCTTGGCGGGCCGGCAATCAAGCGATTCATGACCTCGTGCAGAGGGCTCGGCGGGCGTCTCAACACCCGCCTTTCATTGCCATCCATCCCGATCATCACCAGCTCCACTTGGGCTTCCGCGATGAGATCGTCGCCGCACAGGAGTCGGCTGCACCAGGGCCAGCGGACGCCGCGCTGATCGCCGCAGATGCTCTCCAGATCCACCAGATCGCCATGCCTCAAGCTGCGGCGATAGTCAATCCGCAAAGACACCACGGGCATCTCAATCCCAAGCTCCGTCATGGCCGAATAGGACAAGCCTGCTGCAACGAGAGCCTCGACTCGCGCCTCCTCCAACCATGCGATGTGGGTGCCGTGCCAAACCACACCGGCAAGATCGGTGTGCTGGGGCAACACCCTTTTTCGAATCCTCCAGGGGTTTGTCGTAACGCTGTTCCTCAGCTTTCTGGTCATCAGAGATCCTCCCCATAGGCTTCCAGGGAGACTGCAGCACAACAGTGTTCAGAAATTTACTGATCGCCGACTCGGGATCGGGACATGTCGAAGAAATGGTTCGGATGCTCCAGGACATTCCCAGCCTGAAAAGTGCGCGAGTCAATGTGCTGCACGTGGTTCCGGAGCAGGCGAAATCAGAAGCGGATGATCACCGCAGCAGCGCTGAAGTGATGCTGAAGGAGGCGATCGACCGGATGGGCCTCAACAGCGGAAACGTGAACCTAATGGTGCGCGATGGAGACGCCAAACAGACCGTGCTGAAAGTGGCGGAGGAAGTTAACAGCGACCTGATCGTGATGGGATCACGGGGGCTAGGTCGCCTCCAATCGATTCTGGCCAACAGCACGAGTCAGTACGTTTTTCAACTCTCGACTCGCCCGATGCTCCTGGTGCGGGACGATCTCTATGTCCGCCACGTCAACCGGGTCATGGTGACGGTCGACGGGACAGGGGTTGGTGATGACGCAATACGAGTGGCGTGTGAACTGGTCAGGGAGATTCCTGGAGGAACCCTGATTGGCATTCATGTCACGCGTCAAGACATCTCGCCGACCCGCGGTGGTCGCAGCAAAGCTGACGATGTATTGGATGCAGCTGTTCAGCGTGCCCGCGGCTACGGAATCGAACTGCAGCCGATCCACGTGACTGGATCAGACATTGGACGGACTGTTTGCAGAGCCGCACAGGAAGCGAAGGCTGATTTGCTGGTCATCGCCTCCCAAGATCGCCGTCCTCTTGTTGCTCGCGGCCTCGTTGACCTGGACAAGCTTCTGGGTGGATCAGTGAGTGACTACATCAGGGTGCATGCACCCACCCCGGTCCTTCTGGTTCGGGAACCTGAACGAAACTGACTTCAACCTTCCCTGCTGTTGGTCTGGATGTAGAGGATGATCAAAAAGATCGCCGGAACCAGAATGAAGAGAAGGCTGGCGACGAATCCGAGATCGTTGGTTTCCATGGCCTCTGGAACAAGCCAGGCGAAAGTATCACCGGGCCGCGTTCCAGAACCGGAACACCTCAGCCCTCTTCATCGGCAGTAGCAGCTTCGGAGAGATCCTCTTCAGTCTCAGGAAGCGCAGGCCATGCGGTTGGCCCTAGTGGAAGCGGAGCCTCTGAAGCAGCTTTCAAGCGGGCTGGGGCGTCAGGGAGTCGAACCTGGGGGCGCGTCAGCACCATCACCGAACGCTCCACCATGGCTTGACATGCCAAACGCCAATCCTGAGGACGCCGCCGAAGCTTGGCTTCCTCGACGGGCGTACGAACAGACAGGGATTGGGATCCTTCGTCGGCGACGACGGCGACAAAGCAGGTGACGCACTGACCGCAACCTCCACAATTCCCAAGTTGCCCCTTCAGTCCGTACAGCTGAATGCCCTCTCGCATCGCGACCTCCCTGAGGTTCTCTCCTGGGAAACACTCCACGTCCCGACCTTCGCGAACAAAACGGATTACCGGCATGGGGGTTGCCTCAGGGACACGTCACTATGGGATCCAGAGTTGCGTTTTGTGAACAGCTCGTACCAAAGAATCGTGTCACTGCACGTTGCAACCCTGATGCTCCGGCGCCGGCATTCCAGTGACAACCTTTACGATCGCGAGGTCTGGCTGCATTGGCAGCCCTGTTCCCCGAACCTGACCCATGGGATTGCCCTGGTATCGGGTGCACACCGTTGTCATTAATGACCCGGGCCGCCTTTTGGCTGTGCACCTCATGCATACAGCCCTTGTTGCCGGCTGGGCCGGCTCCATGGCCCTCTATGAACTAGCCATCTTCGACCCCTCCGATCCGGTCCTGAACCCGATGTGGCGTCAGGGCATGTTCGTCATGCCATTCATGGCTCGCCTTGGAGTCACCGGCAGCTGGGGTGGATGGAGCATCACCGGCGAAACGGGAGTTGATCCCGGTTTCTGGAGCTTTGAAGGTGTGGCAGCAGCCCACATCATCTTCAGCGGCCTTTTGATGCTCGCCGCCATCTGGCATTGGACCTTCTGGGACCTCGAAATCTGGCAAGACCCAAGAACTGGTGAACCAGCTCTGGATCTCCCTAAAATTTTCGGGATCCACCTGCTTCTTGCCGGCCTCGGCTGCTTCGGTTTTGGAGCTTTCCACCTCACAGGGGTGTTTGGCCCGGGAATGTGGATCTCAGACGCCTACGGAATCACAGGTCACCTGGAGCCCGTTCAACCCTCCTGGGGACCAGAGGGTTTTAACCCGTTCAACCCCGGCGGCATCGTCGCCCACCACATCGCGGCTGGAATTGTCGGAATCATTGCCGGCATCTTCCACATCACCACGCGTCCACCGGAACGGCTGTATAAGGCACTCCGAATGGGCAACATCGAAACAGTTCTGGCAAGTGCGATCGCAGCTGTGTTTTTCGCAGCCTTCATCGTTGCTGGAACGATGTGGTACGGAGCAGCTGCAACCCCGATCGAACTGTTCGGACCGACCCGTTATCAGTGGGATCAGAGTTACTTCAAAACCGAAATCAATCGTCGCGTACAAACGGCGATGGATGACGGCAAGACTCGTGATGAGGCTTATGCCGCTATTCCCGAAAAGCTTGCCTTCTATGACTACGTCGGCAACAGTCCTGCAAAAGGTGGCCTGTTCCGTGTTGGACCGATGGTGAACGGAGATGGTTTACCCACCTCCTGGCTTGGCCATATCGTCTTCTCTGATCGTGAAGGCCGTGAACTTCAAGTTCGCCGACTTCCGAACTTCTTTGAGAACTTCCCAGTGGTTCTTGAAGATGAGCAAGGCATTGTTCGCGCAGACATTCCTTTCCGCCGTGCCGAAGCCAAATACTCCTTTGAGCAGCAAGGTGTGAAGGCCCAAGTCTTCGGAGGTGCTCTCGACGGTAAGACCTTCACTGATCCAGCTGACGTCAAACGACTCGCTCGTAAGTCTCAGCTTGGAGAAGCGTTCGACTTTGACCGTGAGACCTACGACTCTGATGGCGTGTTCCGCAGCTCCCCGCGTGGTTGGTTCACCTTCGGACACGCAACCTTTGCCCTTCTATTCTTCTTCGGCCACATCTGGCACGGTGCACGTACCTTGTACAGAGATGTGTTCGCTGGTATCGATCCCGATCTCGGCGACCAAGTGGAATTCGGCCTGTTCGCCAAACTCGGCGACAAGTCGACCCGTCGCTTGCCGGATGGCTACGTGCCTCCTGCAGGCTCTCCCCTCAAATAATCGCTCTCTTGGAGACTTCTGATGGATAGCCTTGCTTACATCCTCATTCTCACCCTCGCGATTGCAACTCTCTTTTTCGCAATTGCCTTCCGCGATCCGCCAAAGATCGGCAAATGACCTCATAGCAGTTCAAACCCCGCTTCGGCGGGGTTTTTTGTTGCCAAAGCTCTCTTCCCCAAGGTCGCAGATGGGTCTCACCAGCGCACCAACAATCAGGCAGTCTCACCGCTGCGAAAGGGATCAGAGGGGATCAGAGATGAGACTGATGTCGTGCACACCCTTCTCAAGACTCATATCACTGTCTAAAGTTGGTGCACTTCCGAGAAAATTTGGGCGTGCAGTGCCCCTCCTGCCAAAACACTGATAGTCGTGTTCTCGAATCGAGAGCAGCTGATGGAGGGCGCAGCGTCCGACGTCGAAGGGAATGCCTGAACTGTGAGTTCCGCTTCACCACATACGAAAGGGTCGAAACGGTCCCAATCACAGTGATCAAGCGGAATGGCAATCGCGAGATCTTCAATCGCAGCAAATTGCTGCATGGGATGAATCGTGCCTGTGAAAAGACCGGGCTCGACACCTCGCGTCTGGAAAAAATGATCGAGGCACTAGAGCTTCAGCTGCAACAGCGGAGTGCCCGGGAAGTGAGCAGCGCTGAGATCGGCGAGCTCGTGCTCACCCAGCTCAAAGACGTCAGTGAAGTCGCCTACATCCGTTTTGCGTCTGTGTACCGCCAATTTCGCGGGATTGACGACTTCGTCTCAACCCTGGAGACCATGAATCGGGAGCAGGAACACCTCGCAGCCGTTAGCTGAAGGCTGCTCTGTAAAGTTGATGATTCTCCGCAGCGTGTCGGCGGGCACGTTGCGTGACTCATTCGAACTACCCACATGAGGTAGACCGCCAACAGCCCATGTCCGCAACCCCCACGGAAGAGCAGGTTCAAGAAGTCAGCACAGGCGCAACCGAAGAAGCAGCCGCCGAAGCGACTTCATCGACCGTTGAAGATGGCGAGCAGGCTTTCGCAGAGGAAGACCTGAGCATCCCTGAGGATGTTCCCAGCGCGGACGACCCGAGCAGCAGGGCCAACCCCCGCAATCTTGATGATGCCGGCTTCACGCTGGATGAATTCGCTGCTCTGCTCAGCAAATACGATTACAACTTCAAGCCCGGCGACATCGTTAACGGCACTGTGTTCGCCCTTGAGTCCAAGGGAGCGATGATCGATATTGGAGCAAAAACCGCCGCTTTCATGCCTCTACAAGAGGTGTCGATCAACAGGGTGGAAGGACTGGGCGATGTGCTCCAGCCTGGAGAAATCCGCGAGTTCTTCATCATGAGTGAAGAAAACGAGGATGGTCAGTTAGCTCTATCTGTCCGTCGGATCGAGTATCAGCGGGCCTGGGAACGCGTTCGCCAGCTGCAAAAGGAAGACGCAACGATTTATTCCGAGGTTTTCGCTACGAACCGCGGTGGTGCGCTCGTGCGGGTCGAAGGCCTGCGGGGCTTCATCCCTGGCTCGCATATCAGCACGCGTAAGCCCAAGGAAGAACTGGTTGCCGATTTCCTGCCTCTGAAGTTTCTCGAAGTGGACGAAGAGCGCAACAGACTTGTGCTTAGCCATCGCCGTGCTCTTGTTGAGCGCAAGATGAATCGTCTTGAAGTGGGCGAGGTTGTCGTCGGAACGGTTCGTGGCATCAAGCCTTATGGCGCCTTCATTGATATCGGTGGTGTCAGCGGACTGCTGCACATCTCAGAAATCAGCCATGAGCACATCGAGACTCCGCACTCGGTCCTGAATGTGAATGACCAAATGAAGGTGATGATCATCGACCTCGACGCTGAGCGAGGCAGGATTTCCCTGTCAACGAAGGCACTGGAACCGGAGCCCGGTGACATGTTGACCGATCCACAGAAGGTGTTCGACAAGGCCGAGGAGATGGCAGCCCGTTACAAGCAAATGCTGCTTGAGCAGGCTGAAGAAGGTGAAGAACTCGGCGTGATGATGGTTTGACCCATCGCTGGAATGGTCGATCTGCTCTTTAAAGGAGATCCCATCGGTGCGATTGAAGGGGTGCTGTTTGATAAGGACGGCACCCTTTCCCACAGTGAACCTCACCTGCTAAACCTGGCTGAGGCCCGCATCAATTCAGCAATTGAGCTTTGGGTTGCAGGGGGTCGGCCCGAATCAGTGTGTCCACCGCTCCGCGAAAATCTGAAGCGAGCCTTCGGTGTTATGCCGAACGGTCTTGATCCAGCAGGCACCTTGGCTGTTGCTTCAAGGCACGACAACCTCACGTCGATGGCCACAGTTTTTTGCCTGATGGAATGCAGCTGGCCGGCGGCGCATCAAATGGCGACAGACAGCTTCAACAGGGTTGATCGGGCCCTTACGCAAGCACCAGCCATCATTAATCCTCTGCTTCCTGGTTCGGCCTCACTCATTCAGCAGCTGTTCACCACTGGGATCAAACTCGCTGTGATCAGTAACGACACAGAGCAAGGCATCCAACGGTTCCTAGAGGGTCACGGCTTGTGCCAGAGCTTTCAAACCTGCTGGAGTGCAGAACACTTTCCAGCCAAACCGAATCCTGAAGCTGTGGCTCAGCTCTGCAACAAGCTTGATTTAGACCCCAAAGTGTGTGCCCTGATCGGCGATGCGGAAACGGACCTACAAATGGCTGCAGCATCAGGCATTGGACTCGTGATTGGTTACACCGGTGGGTGGACCAGCAAACCTCATCTACCGTCCGCCGCTCTGCTAATCGACGACTGGAACGAGCTCTCGATCCAAGTCGGCACTTAAAGTCCGCCGCAAACACAATGCCCACTACATGAGTCGATACGTTTTCACCTCAGAATCCGTCACGGAGGGGCATCCGGACAAAATATGTGATCAGGTGAGTGATGCTGTGCTGGATGCTCTCCTTCATCAGGATCCAGCGAGCCGAGTGGCCTGCGAGACAGTCGTCAACACTGGGCTTTGCATGATTACAGGGGAGGTGACCTCCAAAGCGCAGGTGGATTTCATTCACTTGGTGCGCAATGTCATCAAGGAGATCGGTTACAGCGGAGCCCGGGCCGGTGGATTTGATGCCAACAGCTGTGCGGTCCTTGTGGCTCTCGATCAGCAGTCTCCAGACATTGCCCAGGGGGTGAATGAAGCCGATGACCATGCCGGCGATCCCCTCGATCTTGTGGGTGCGGGGGATCAGGGAATCATGTTCGGGTACGCCTGCAACGAGACACCCGAGCTGATGCCGTTACCGATCAGCCTGGCCCACCGACTCGCACGGCGCCTGTCCGAAGTGAGGCACAACGGCACCCTTGACTACCTCCTGCCCGATGGCAAGACCCAGGTGAGCGTGGTCTACGAGAACGACAAACCTGTCGCGATCGACACCATCCTGATCTCGACGCAACACACCGCCGAGGTGGCCGGTATCGACGACGAGCAGGGGATCCGTGAACGTATCACCAAGGACCTCTGGACCCACGTTGTGGAACCGGCGACAGCCGATCTGGCTTTGAAACCAAGTCGAGAAGCTACCAAATATCTGGTCAACCCAACCGGAAAGTTCGTGGTGGGCGGCCCTCAAGGGGACGCCGGACTAACGGGGCGCAAGATCATTGTTGATACCTACGGGGGGTATGCCCGTCATGGTGGTGGAGCCTTCTCTGGCAAAGACCCCACGAAGGTGGACCGCTCTGCCGCCTACGCCGCTAGGTACGTCGCCAAATCTCTCGTGGCTGCAGGGCTTGCGGAACGGGCTGAAGTGCAGTTGAGCTATGCGATCGGTGTTGCCAAGCCGGTGTCGATCTTGGTGGAGTCATTTGGCACCAGTGATCTATCAAATGATGACCTCACCTCCCTTGTGCAAAACCACTTCGATCTGCGTCCAGGCGCAATCATCGAAATATTCGGTCTACGCAACCTGCCTCAGCAGCGTGGAGGCCGCTTTTATCAAGACACTGCGGCCTATGGCCATTTTGGTCGTACTGATCTGAAGGCTCCCTGGGAAGACGTCGACGCCAAGGCTGAGGAGCTGAGAAAAGCCTGATCAAGAGATGCCATCGCCTGTTCTCGGCATCGACTTGGGCACAAGCGGCGTTCGCGTCGCTGTGCTGGATTCCGAGGGGCGTCTGATGCACAACACGTCCATCGGTTACAACTCCAGGCCGAACAATCCAGAGAGCTGGCTCCAGGCAGTCCGGACTCTGATCCGAGCCATCCCCGATCAGATTCGCAACCAGCTCGGAGCTGTTGCGGTGGATGGCACCTCAGGA
The DNA here is from genome assembly GCA_003211515.1 of Synechococcus sp. AG-670-F04. Lineage (GTDB taxonomy): Bacteria > Cyanobacteriota > Cyanobacteriia > PCC-6307 > Cyanobiaceae > Parasynechococcus. Next base: position 57,744 of record QCSN01000005.1, on the reverse strand, counting down.
ACCCTGCTTGCCTGCGATTCAGTCGGCCGTCCCTTAGGAGACGCACTGCTCTACAACGTCGCTTTTCCGGAATTTGCAGCCAACCTCAAGGAGCTGATTCCAGAGGGTGGCTCGGCCTCGAGCAGCAGCGGCAGCCTGGCCAGAGCGATGCATTTGATTCAGCGCCATGGCCCGAACAGCCTGTTACGACATCAGGCGGACTGGATCAGCGGCTGGCTGCTATCTGACTGGCGCTGGGGAGAAGAAGGTAACAATCTCCGCATGGGATGGGATCTTGACCTGAATCGATGGCACCCCGCGGTTGAAGCTCTTCACTGGTTCGATGCGCTTCCAACGATCCGTGCCAGTGGTGCATTCCTCGGAGTAATCACTGCAGAAAGAGCCGATCAGCTTGGCCTTCCCATCAACATGAAAGTGATAGCAGGGACGACGGATTCGAATGCCTCCGTGCTCGCCGTCAACCTGGAGCCAGGAGACGGCATCACTGTGCTGGGGACAACCCTAGTGATCAAGCGGTTCACCGATATTCCAATCACCGCAACCGGTATCACGCGACACAGGGTGGGTGGACGCTGGCTCTGCGGTGGAGCCTCCAATGCGGGAGCAGGGGTGCTGCGCCGGTTCTTCACGGATGAGGAGCTGAAGGAGCTCAGTCGGCAGATCGATCCAGACACAAGCAGTGGCTTGGTGTTGCGGCCCCTCAACAGCATCGGCGAACGCTTTCCAGTGGATGATCCCAATCTTCAGCCAGTGCTGGAGCCTCGGCCAGTCAGCGATGCGCTTTATCTGCACGGCCTGCTGGAAGGCCTGACGGAGATCGAAGCCCTTGGCTGGGAACGACTGAGAGAACTAGGGGCGCCCACCCCTAGTCGCGTCATCAGTCTGGGAGGCGGAGCCCGCAACCCGCAATGGCGAAGGATGCGAGAGCGAAGGCTCGGATGCCCGGTCTTGAGCTGCAACATGCCGCCCGCAGCAGGGGTAGCGCAACTGGCCCGCCAGGGGCTGATGGAGCACCAATCAAGCCATTAAGAATGCTTGCGAAGTTGATGACAGACTCACGACAACCCTTTCGAAAAGGTTTTCAATTTCCTTATCAATTTCAATGCACTCAAAAATTTTGTTGCAAGGCCGACAACAGCAGCGAGGAAATAAAAACATCCATTTAGTCTCAGCGTCCAGAATCCTTTCCTGGATCAGAAATGGTCGTTATCAAGCCGACGCGTGATTTCACAAGCCTGAATCGTCTGTCCTACACCGCATCCAATGGCCCTTCCCCTCGTGGTGCGGCGCTGACCATTCACCAGTACAAGGAAAACCTGTGCTCTGACATGGGAATTGGTATTGGCCAGCGGCTTCACAGCGAATGTCCATTCGCTGTGACTGCCGACGAGTATGCCGCCACCGGCAGCGATGCTCTCGAAACAACAATCTCAGCAGCCTACAAACACGTTTTCGGCAACCTGGGTCCGACCGACAGCCAACGCTGCACAGAGCTGGAATCGAAGCTCAGCAACGGTGAGATCTCCGTTCGAGATTTTGTGGCTGGGTTGGCGAAATCAGATCTCTATAAAGCGAACTATTTTTCAAAGGTGTCTCCGATCCGAGGCATCGAACTCAACCTGAAGCATCTGCTCGGACGTCCTCCGATCAACCAAGCTGAGGTGAGCCAATACATCGCCTTGATCGCCCAGCAGGGTTTCGATGCAATGGTTGACAGCGTCACAAGCTCAGGTGAATACCTTGAAGTGTTCGGCACCGACACTGTTCCCTACTTGCGCGCCTGGACATCAGCCGCAGGGGCTTACTGCTCGACCTTCGTCAACCTCGGCCGTGTCACACCCGCCAACGCGGCTTCCGACACAACCATTGAAGGCAGAAGCCAGTTGGTCATGGAATTCAGCAACGCACGCAACATCAGTGCGGCCACTGGATTCGATGTCTCCGGCTTCAAGTACTCCAGTGCGGTCAAGGATCCCAATTCGGCGGCATTCAAACGGATGTTCCAACCCAAGACTGCCAAAACCTGGGCCTGATTTTTCCAGCCAGAACAGCTGGCTCCTCCGCTCTGGAGCCAGCGACTACCATTTTTGAAAAGCATCGCGACATTGCTTGTCGGATGCTTTTTTTTTGCCCACCCACCTACTACCGCAGTCCAGTGATGCCCACAAAACCACAAGAAGTGCTTTCACTTCTTCTTTTCGTGGCCCTCTCCTGCTATGTGGCGTTCAGCGCGGTGAGGCTTGGAACATTGCTTTGGCAACGTTTCGGCTGAACCAAGCCAGCTCCCTCGAGATCCCCTTACCACCTTCGACACCATGGCGGCAGACCCCCTCACTCCAGATGTGAGCGCTCGTATCTGCGCCCACATGAATGACGACCACGCTGACGCCGTTCTGGCTTACGCCTGCCATTACGGAGGGGTCGCAACCCCATCCGCAGCACGCATGCTTGCCGTGACAGCCGAGGCGATGGAACTGGAGGTCGATGGCCAGTCCATTCAGATCCCTTTTGACCACGCGTTGACGGACAGCGAAGATGCCCACAAAACACTCGTAGCCATGCTCCGAGCGATGCCTCGGAACGCTTCCTGAGGGGAATGCTCAAAACAGCCGGCTCAATGGAGTGCTGCAGTCCTTGATCAAAGCGGGACGGATCCTTCTGATCGAACCCAGCTGCCCACTTTGTCGACAACCGAATGATGGGGACTTCAGAGAACTGCCTTGTTTGTCTTGCAGAACAAAGCTTGATCTTCCGATCCAAGGCATGAGCGGTGAACACCCTCTTCCCTGGAAAGCGCTCGGCCCCTACTGCAACGAGTTCCGAGCGCTTCTTCTCAAACTGCGGAGTCGCCCCGATCAAAGGAGCGTGCAGAGCCTGATCCAGTTGTTGAGCGAAATCATGCCGGAGGACGACAACATCGAGCTGGTCCCAATACCGAGCTGGAAACAGCGTCATGCCAACCCTTGGCCGCAGCGGATCTGTTCCAACCTCCAACAACCCGTCCGACCATTACTGCACCGTTGCCGTGCATCCGCGGGACAACATCACCTGAGACGTGATCAACGGCTTAAGAATTTGAAAGGGACCTTTCGTGCGAAGCCTGCCCAAGCGAAAAGCAGTCCAAGGCCTCTGCTGTGGTTGGTGGACGATATCCTCACTACGGGAGCAACAGCCCTCTCCGCCAGTGCAGCGCTCAAGGAAGCGGGACATCGGGTTGCCGGGCTGATCTGCCTGGCTCGCACCCCCAACCACAGGCGGTGATTTAAGATTCAGGGGTCGCTGAAGCGGCACGCCGGGATAGCTCAGTTGGTAGAGCAGGCGACTGAAAATCGCCGTGTCCCCAGTTCAAATCTGGGTCCTGGCATCTCTTTGATGTCTATTTTTCTGTGTCTTTCGTCTCTCCTGATGCAGAGACTGACCGCGTTTTCAACAACGCGGACAGCTTTGCAATGGTCTTTGATCGAACCTGGAAACATCTGCGAGCTGGAGGCGAGTCTCCCGCCAACCGAGATGAGCATCTTGAGGCCGTTCTTGCCAAACTCTCTGACCATCCGTTCCTGATTAGTTCGCCTGACATGGCCAGACAGGTTGCGACCTTCAGGATCCGCCTTCTTGAGCTCAATTGAGCTGTCAGACCACGGCTTCAGATGGTGAAGGAAAGCAAGATGATCCCATGATGAATCAACGTTCCTTGTGCTGTTCAAGGATCGAGTTGCTGTTGGATCGATCAGGCGCTGCCCCAATGATCAGGTGTCGATGGGAGCACTGCTCCAATTGATCCAAACGTTCCTCTAAAACAGAACATCGATCAGCAATGATCCCCGCTAGTTCACAGCAGCTGGTAACACAAGCATAAGGACGTTCGAGGGTGACGGGCCGCGAGGGCATCATGTTCAAAAATCTGACCTTTTCAGAACATTTTGACCAATGCTATCTGTCCTGGGAAAATTTTCCACAGCAAAGGGATTGCAGTCCTGTCACCACGGTCAGACCTGCTGAGACAACCGCTCTATGTGACATGTCACAGAATCGCATTCTCGACGCCACACTGATCTAAACTATTCGAGCAAAATTCAAAATTTGTCAATGCCGGGCTACGGAAAGTGGTTAAAAATAATTGTGGCAGTTGTTGCCTTTGTGCTCATCTGCTTCTTCTTGCATAAATATATACAGCCGCTTCAGGAAGTCGTCAAACAGATGGGATTTTGGGCTCCGTTTGGGCTCTTTTTACTCCGCGGAGTCAGCATCATCCTGCCAGCCTTACCTAGTTCGATCTATTCGCTTCTCGCAGGATCACTGCTTGGTTTTAAAACCGGATACACAACGATTGTCCTGTCTGATCTTCTGTTCTGCAGCGGAGCATTTTTGATTGCTCGGAAGTGGGGTCGTGAGCCCGTGAGTCGCCTCGTCGGTCAATCTGCGATGCGTCGGATCGATGGTTTCAGTCAAAACCAGCTGGAGGGGAATTTTTTCCTGATGACAGGATTATTAATGACCGGCCTCTTTGACTTTCTGAGTTACGCCATTGGCATCAGCCGTACCCATTGGAGGATCTTTGCGCCTGCTCTGTTAATCAGTGTTTTGATCAGCGACTCGATCATCGTTGCTGTTGGTGCTGGGGTAACCCAGGGAGCGGGTTTAATGCTGGGTATTGCCCTACTTGCCATGTTTGCCTTGGCGACAATGACCGGATTGTTAAAGAGAAAATCTCACCATTCAAAATGCGATTGAATTCTTGGCATCCAAGCCCAGTGAGACTGAAGCCAATGGGATGAAGACACAACATTTCAGGATCTGCTCCAATCTTCTCGATCAGATCAGAAGCACTGCATCTCCAGTGATCGAGCGCATCTGGCTTCAGAACAGCATCCGTGAACAGTTGTCTGGTTACAGATTTTTCAGCTGGAAAGCGGACGTACATTGCGTTTCAACGGCATCACCCTATGGATCGACTCAAGGATCCAAGAATTCAGTCGCTGATGACCCGTGCCGGGAGCAGCGGTGAGCTATGCATGCCCTTGGACGAAGGGCAATTCAGAATCGACTTGAAGCCAGACAATATCGAGCTTTGGCAAGACACCCTCGACCGCCAAGAGTCCCCTTGCACTCTGCTGCTGGCTTGCGAGAGAAGTGATGGCCCGTTGCATGACACGTCATTGACCTGGGTCGTGGGTTCAGCAATTCGCGCTGTCGAGGTCACAGGTCAGGCGAATGTGGAGCATCTCCTCCAACAACTGAAGGTCCCGCAAGCATTGGCTGCAGCAGCCAGAGAGCACTGTTTTGGCCTCGGGGATGGAGTGATCTGGGCTTTTTATCTTGAAAGACATGGATGGTTGACCGCGTCACCTGTGGCCTGTCAATGAATTCGGTTGACGCACTCGATCTCAACCAACTCGATCTCAACCAATTGATCGCGCTCTCGAGAGTGTGTGGACTCGGCGACCAGGCCGATCTGCCAAACCAGACACGCAACCTCATCCAACAGGCAGATCAAGCAAAACGTCCTCTGACAGCTGAGGAACTCAGAATGATTTGCCGTGCGTCAGGCATCGGGATTGGGCTGCCGCTTGAGCTTCAAAGAAAGGCTGATTCCCTCGTTGCGCAAGCACGCGCAGAACTGAACCGTCAGTTCCCGGATCTCTGCCAACCAGGCGGGGAGCTGCATCCACAAGATCGCGCTGACGCCTGCTGGCGGGATTGCTGGAATTTTCTGAGGGTTGTGCTCTACGCGATCGCAGCTGGGCAGAGTCAGTTCACAGATTTTGAGGGGATGGTGGCCTTGCGGGAGCTTTACATCCGAATGGACGTTCCGATCAAGGCAATGCGGATTGCCTTGCAGACGTTGCAGGAGCTCTGCATTGCCACCACTCCATCCTCCAGTGAACAAGCCTTGGTTCGTGCCTGTTTCGACCACCTGCTGGACAACCTCAACAATTCTGCGGTTAAGAGCTGATAAGGAAGATCAACCGGCTCATCCACTTAAGGGATGATCGTCATCAAGGTATTTCTACTTAAAAACGCGCGATGGCGATCCCTCTACAGACGTATCCACTTACCAGTCAGAACAACCGGGTTAGCAACCTTGCAGGCGACGTGGATACCATTCGCATTCAGTTCACAGGCTCGATTAGTTCCGCTGATTCGACTTACAGGGCTGATATCGACGAAATGATCGAACAGGCATACCGGCAGATCTTCTTTCACGCCATGCAGTGCGATCGGGATTCATTTCTCGAATCCCAGCTGAGGAGTGGCAACATCACCATGCGTGACTTTATACGCGGTCTGCTGCTTTCTGAACGCTTCCAACAGGGGTACTACCAGTGCAGCTCCAATTACCGGATGGTTGATCAGGTCGTGGGGCGTGTTCTGGGTCGCCCAGTGCACGGAGAGGCTGAACGCCTGGCCTGGTCGATTGTGATCGGAGAAAAAGGCTTCAACACCTTTATTGATGCGTTGCTCAATTCCGACGAATACATGGCCAACTTCGGCTATGACCTCCCTCCTGTTCAAAGGGGAAGAGTCGTTCCTGGACGTGACATCGGCGAAATGCCCATCTATCAACGTTTTCCCCGCTACGGAGCGGACTGGCGCAATGCCCTAATTCAAAGGGGTTGCGTGAGGGACATGACGCAAACAAGCGTGCTGCAAGCATCGACTGCATGGTCGAACGAACGGCCTCCCCGTTGGAGCCTCTATTTATTCCTTGGTGTCTTTGCGATCGGCGGTTTTGAGATCGTGCGCGTCATCCTTACGATCGCTGTGTTGATGTTGGGCACGTAAAGCGTTAATGGCGAGCTCCGGATCCTTGAATTTGGGCAATTGGTCTGCTCCGGAAGCCCTCCTGCCAAGCCAGATCTCTGAAGCAGCACCGATCGATGCCCGAGGTGCCAACTGGAGTGGTGAGGTTCTGGGAAGCCTTGATCTACGTCAAGCCAAACTCTGTCGGGTTGATCTACGCGGCAGTGATCTGAGGCAATGCCAGCTCCAAGAGGCTGATCTTCGCCTAGCGATTTACGACACCCAGACAAAAGCTCCTGATGACTTTGATTTGAGGACCAGTGGCGCCATCGGACCAGGTGCCAAGCTCAATGGCGCATTTTTAAACAACGCCGACCTACGCGGAATCGATCTGCGTGGCGCAGTCCTGATGGGCGCTTATCTCAGCGGTACAGATTTAAGTGGCGCACGACTGGATGGAGTGTCTCTGGCTGGTTCAGACATGCGATCAGCCGTCTTACGCGGCGCCATGTGCCGCGGGGCGCGCTTCGGAACAAGCGAACTCGACATGGCTGATCTACGAGGGGCAGATCTCCACGACGCCGCCCTCGATTCGGTGCAATCGATCAAGGGCGCTGATTTCTCGCTTTGCGTTGGCCTGGAGGATCAACTGTCGTCTTTGCTTACTCGACCAATCACAGAATTGGATTGCTGGAACCCACTCACCCGCAGCACCACCAGACACAGCCTGGAATCGCTGAGAACACCAGCCAGCAACTCATAGAGGCCGATGCCCCCATGGCGTTCAGCCACGTTCCCGACCTCCAGAAATGGCCATTCCACGCAACATTTGGACATATTGATTGAGGTTTATAAAGAACCCGCTCCTCAACATCCTTTCTGACTGACTATTGCATGGCGAAAACGCGAGAACATTCATGCCCTTCGGTCCTGCCTCGCTTCTCGGGGTCGAACGCTTCGCAGAAGAGAGTGAAGCACCGCTCGAGCTGATCCCTGGTGACGACGACACCAAAAAGGAACAGATGATTCGCGCTGTGTACAAGCAGGTGCTTGGCAATGCGTACGTCATGGACAGCGAGCGCCAAGTCATTGCTGAATCCCAGTTCAAGCTTGGCGAGATCAGCGTGCGCGAGCTGGTTCGCAGAATTGCCAAGAGCGACCTGTACCGCACTCGCTTCTTCGATAACTGTGCTCGCTACCGCTTCATCGAACTCGCTTTCCGGCACCTTCTGGGTCGTGCGCCTGTCGATTTCAATGAGATGCGTGACCACGCCGAGCGTCTGGACAGCAAGGGCTACAACGCAGATATCGACAGCTTTTTAGACTCCAATGATTATCAAAATACCTTTGGCGAGTGGACGGTTCCCTACCAACGGGGTTGGAAAACCGAAAGCTGCGGCACCATGCAGGAGTTCACCTGGTGCTTCCAACTTCTGAGAGGCAATAGCAGCAGCAGCCTCAAAGGCGATTTGGCTGGAAACAGCAGCAAGCTTGGAGGTGCGGCATATCAGAACCGACCCATTGCGGTTGTTCCGCCCTCCTCTCTCGAAGCAACAGGCTGGAGTTTCCGTCCGGCTCCTAATCTTCAGAATGCACCAACCCGGCTTGGTGTCGGTGCCGGCGACCAAGGGATGACCTACCGCGTAGAGGTCACCGCCTACAGCGCCAACAATCTTCGTCGGATCTCTCGTTATACACGCAGTAACCGTGTGTATTACGTTCCATTCGACAAGCTCTCTGAGCAGTTCAAGCGGATTCACCGCGAAGGAGGGAAGATCGCCAGCATCACGCCGGTGACCTGAATTCATTCAGGACAAGCAATCGAATTTGAAGTCTTAAACCTCCAACCTCTCCCACTCGAACAGACCAATGGCCAGCACATCTTCTTCACTCGGTTTCGGCGCAACGTCTAAGTGGAGCGATCCCGTCGGTTTCCAGCGCAAAGGTCAATCAAGCCAAAAAGCAGCACTCACAATTGGTGAGTTCCTCAAGCAATCCTGCGATCAAATGGCCATTGGGGTGGGACCCCGCAGTCATGAAGATTGCCCCCATCGCGTCACCACTGAGTGTTACAGCCCAGACGATGCGGCTGCACTTGATGAGGTGATCGCAGCGGCTTATCGCCAAGTTTTTGGCAATGCTCATGTAATGGATTTCGAGCGTTGCACCGAATTAGAAGTACAGCTCAAAGATGGACGCCTATCTGTCCGTGATTTCATTCGAGGACTGGCAAAATCCAGCTTCTATAAGAGTCGCTTCTTCAACGCAGTCGGCCCCCAGCGTGGCATTGAGCTGAACATCAAGCACCTTCTTGGTCGTGCTCCTCACTCCCAGGGAGAGATCTCAGCCAAGATCTCCATGCTGGCTGAGCATGGTCAAGATGCGTTGATCGACAGCATTGTTGATTCAGCTGAATATCTGGAAGTTTTTGGCAGCGACAACGTTCCATACGCTCGTTCTTGGAGTTCACCAGCAGACCTCTCAACCGCTGCCTTCCCCTTGTTGGCAGCACTCCAAAAGAGCTTCGCTGGTAGCGACAGTGCCCGCGGGGGCGGCGCTGCTTTAACGCGCAGCCTGGCCACTGGAATCGCTCCGCGGATCAGCGTTCCAAGTCAAGTCGTTGGTGTTCGACCAAGCGCCAGTTTCACCACGGGTCGTTTCAGCAGCCGGGAGCCAGGGGTCACGAGTGGCCGAGATTCAGCTCCAATGCGGGGCGATGCCTACGTGACCTTTGGACTGGGTCAGCGGGAACAAGAGACCTATCAACGTTGCCCCGGCGATACCGCTGACCAACTCAATGCTCTCATCCGCGCAACCTATAAGCAGGTGATGGGCAACCCCCACATGATGGAATTTGAACGTGCTCTTTCAGCTGAAAGCAAGTTCATTGATGGTTACCTGAGCACCCGTGAATTCGTCCGTGCTGTTGGTTTGTCAGCCGAATACAAGCGCCGGTTCTTTGAAACCAGCGCTCCTTACCGCTTCATTGAACTCAATTTCAAGCACTTCCTCGGTCGTGCCCCGCAATCCCAGGCTGAAATCAGTGAACACACGAAAATCCTTGCTGAAGGTGGCTATGAAGCAGAGATTTGCAGTTACGTCGATAGTGAGGAGTATCAAACAACCTTTGGTGAAGATACGGTTCCCTTTGCTCGGATCCTCACCGAAAACGGACGTTCACAAGTCGCTTTTAACCGTCATCTGAGCCTGGCCGAAGGTTTCGCAGCTAGTGACACCGTTCTAAGTAGTTCTTCACTGGTGACCTCCGTTGCCACGGGAATGGTTCCAAGTGGCTGGAGCGCAACTACCACCCGCATCAACCGCACTGGTACCCAGTCAGGTGCCCCTGATCCCACCAAGAAGCGCTTCCGAATCGTGGTGGCCGCACAAACAGCTCGTTCACGCCAACGCACAGCTGGCAGCACCTATTTGGTCTCAGGCAAAGACATGTCAAGCCAGATGAAGTACATCCACTCCCGTGGAGGCAAAATCGTTTCCATCACTGAAGTGATGTAACGGAAGTCATCTGACTATGAACCAAAGCCTCCTGATCGACTGTCGTTGAGGAGGCAAATCATTCCCTGCATCCAACAAAAAACTCCCAGAACCATGCCTGAGACCACGATTCTTTCAGCACAACCAAATGTTGATACTAGTCACGCTGCTGTCGTGATCAAGCAGACTTACCGCCAGGTCTTCGGTAATCGCCATTTGATGGAGCTGGATGTCAACACATCGCTTGAGGCATTGTTCATGAACGGAGATCTAACTGTTCAAGGTCTCGTTACTGCATTAGCCCAATCTGATACCTACAAAAAGCTCTTTTTTGATTGCAATAGCCCTTATCGTTTTGTAGAGCTAAATTTCAAACATTTACTCGGCAGGCCACCACATGATCAAACCGAGTTGTTATCACACGTGCGCCTTCTTCAAGACGAAGGTTTCGAAGCTGAAATCGCTAGTTATACATATAGTGCAGAATATTTATCCGCATTTGGTGTAGACCAAGTCCCCTACAATCGCTCCCTTGAGAGTATTACCGGAGGTCGCACAATTAACTACACTCGATCCAATGCGGTTGAGAGTGGTTATGCAGGTTTTGATGGTGCCGAACGGAACTCAAGACTCCTCGACAGCCTGACCACTGGAAAGACTCCTAACATATTAGAAAGAAAGAGCGTCGGCAATGCCTCAGCCCTGACCATCAACTGGACGTCAAGGCGTCAGATTGGAGCCAACAGAAGAGTGGTGCAAAAGTCTGTTGTGACTCAACGTTCGATGTCAGCGACCATCCAAAGCATCCAGGCTCAAGGCGGAAAAATCCTCTCTATTGCAAAGGCTTAATCATTCTGTCGTTCACGGCTTACAACCAACGATCTAAGGCATGATTGATTCGTGGGAAATCAGGGATCAATCATGCATAGATTTTTTCTTAGACACCACGTCTGATCAAAATTAGCGATCATGCCGATTCTTCGCCCAACTTCCAGCAACCAAAACGATTCGAATAACGCCTTTCAGCAATCTGTGGCTGCAACGCCTATGGCTATGTCGATGATGATCGATTCCATGGTAAATATGCTGCAAAGCAATCGCCCCAAACTGGACGATCAGCAACTAGACTCTTCGTTCTATTCTGATCAGAAATGAACATTGAGCAATTTGTTGCTCAAAGTGAGGGCGAATGGCGCTCCATGAGATCTGGCCATTCTCTCGCCTTCCAGCAATTTGAAGATGTTTTAAGCGAGATAACTATAGAAAAGATAGACAAAGATCATCCCGATTTAAACAAAATCATCAACTCCTTGCCATCTGCTAAATCTCAAATTGTTGCACCTTTTAAGATGGAATGGTGCGCCGAAAGTGACTGGGAGCCCGATGATCCCAACGAAGTTTCCAGTGGCTCTTGCATCATAATTCCCATCAAAGAGACCGATAATTCTGGCAAGTTATTTCGAAGTGTAGGTTACGCAGAATCCGAATCGGCCGAGTCAAGCTATCGATTTCTCAGTGATGGGACATTTACACTAACCACCTCCTATGAGCAGTCTATTGCAGAAGAAAGAATATGGTTTGTCTCGGAGAATGTACGCTGCAGATCTTCCGTACTTAAAACATCAGCCGGCTCTGGAATCCTACAGACATCTTTCGCCTCAGAAGTGCGTCGCGTCAGCACATAATACATTGACAACAATGAACAGCCAAGAAGATCTTATTCTCTTCGCAAATACACTCGCAGGTGTATATGATAACTATGATCAATCACAAGGAAATCCCAAAGATTTTGCCCGCATCAATATTTTTTTCAGACCTTTACCATGGACTATATTCCATGGTCCAGGCTTTTATTCTGAACAATGCTATGATTACGCTCCATGGGAACCCTATCGTCAAGGTCTTCATCAATTAAAGAAAAAAGATGGTCTTTTTATTATGGAAAACTACGGATTTAACAATAGCTCAAGGCTAGCTGGAGCAGGTAAAAATCCAGAGATCTTGAAAGCCATCGATGTTCATAGAATTCAGCCAAGATGTGGTTGTGCGATGCATTTCAAAACAAAGCGGGCAGGACATTACATTGGCTCAGTAGAACCCGGCAAGAATTGTCTAGTACCACGTGATGGAAAATTAACGTATCTGGTGAGTGAAGTAGAAGTGAACGAAGAGATTTGGATCAGTCGTGACAGAGGCTTTGATCCAGAAACCGATGAACAACTCTGGGGCTCAGAGCATGGCCAACTCAGATTTAAAAGAGTGAGCCATCTTTCAGATCTTATTAACTCAGAGTGGATTCAACAACTCAACTGAAGAATGCTTGACAGTGAAAAACAGATGAAAGCATGGATTCGCTCACACCACCTAATCTGTGAAGGGAGTGATTTTATTTTTGAAACCGTTGATCAAACTCAGCTCGATAAATTTGATTCCTGCATCCAATCAATCGGAGGCAGGATAAGGTCTGTAAAAGCTATTGGCAATTGGCCCATGGGCCCAAGGCGTTCGTTCAAAATATTGCAAGCAGTCGCTTCGGTTCCAAGACCTGGCGGCGAAAGTCTTGTCACTTATTGGGCTAAAAAAGGAGGAAAGGAGACAAGATATGCGGAAATAAACACCTGATCAAATTCACTCAGAAAACCAACCCAGCCAAGTATCTTGCGTAAAATCATTATGCTTACTCCACCTTCTCAAAATTGTTAAAGAGTCAAATACATAACCACGTGCAGCAGCTATAGCTATGACTTGATCTTGATTTAAAGCAGCTTTAATTTCATCCTTTAGAGTTTCATCCTGACGTGCTAATGAAATAAAAGATTCAAGGATAGAATCTTTTTCTACATCAGCAGCTGAGTTGGACATGGCCAAACTAAATCCTAGTTCCTTGATTATAGCGAAACAATAGCAACACAGACAAAAACTAAGCCCCTTCCATAAGCATGGCTCGCCAAGACGAAATCTGCCGAAAAGCCCAAGACCAATGCTGTGGATCGAACGATCGTATTGACTCTTGCTGAGCTGGTGTCAAATCAGCAAGATCATTTCTAAAATAATCCTGCCATTCCGACATTGTGAAATAATAATCAATTGAAGATGCGAACTCAACTATTTCAACATGATTCGTACATTTCTTTAAGCCTGTTGCAGTCGTGTGATCGTAAACAACTGCTTGAACAAATTGATCAAGGGGGGATTCAGACGTCATTAGCAGCTTTCAATCCATAGAGCAAAATTAACTTGCTTACAAATCATCTGCAAAACAAGTGGTCCACCGGGGCAACGCAGCAATCTCCACGGTATGTTTTCTGAAAGAATGCCTGAATCAATTGTAATCTTTGGCGGACTTGTAGCTTGCTCATAGGGAATTAAAGCAGATCCAGTTAACACTGGATCAATACCATTGACAATTCCCTTTAGTTGATCAATTTCAGTCACAGCATGCAACCGATTTTGAACTTCTGTGCTTCCTTTGACATATTCAACAAATCGCGGAAGAGCTTGCTCGAGCTCAGCTGAAACAGGCATCACACCAGGGAAGTACTCAACAAAGTCTATCAGGCATGACGACTCTTAATATTGTTTCGAAGAATCTTAGTAACTTACCATTGTGAATGGAAGCTCTATCGATTCTTACTTATCAGCGATCATTCAATGCACTGTTGAATGAACAGGAACACGACTGAGACGCTTGCAAGGATAGGGGTTCGACCTAATAAAGCCAATGAAGAATAAAATTGTACATGCATCAAACTCTGCTGAAGAACTCAACCCAGCGCAATCCGAAGCCAGCTTGTAGTTTGGAATGCGAGAATGCCACAACACGCTGATCGACAAATCAACCATGGCCGAACGATTTGACAATCTGGTCGAAGGTTTATCGGAAGAGCATGCCATGGCAGTGATTCTTGCAGACCCAGACACGCTTGAGCGTCCCGTTGACAAATATATGGCCGCGACACGCCTCGGGGTAAGCAACTCCGACAAAAGCCTAAATATTCTCATCCAAGCCGCAGAATTAAACCCTGAGAATTTGTTTGATCGCATCACTCGTAGAAAAGCAATTGACGCCCTAGGACGCCGAAAGAGTTCAAAGGCTCTTCCAGCACTCTTTCGTTCTCTCAACTGTTCGGATCAACCTGCAGTCATCAATGCCATTGATGCCATTACAAGGATTGGGAGTCCACTCAGTGGTTCTGATCAAAAACAACTTTTACGAGTGCTTGACGGAGAGGACATTCAAAAGCGTGCAGTGATTCAAGCTCACACTCGATTAGGTATCGAAACAGCCAAGCCTGAGATCAGTCTCTTACAAAACGACAGCAATCCTCTTGTGGCTGGAGCAGCAAGAGCCTACTTAGCTCGAGTTCACAATCAGAAAAAAGGGCTTGACCTGCTTATTCCTCAGCTGGCAGACCCCATAGCAGGTCGCAGACAATCAGCTGTGATCGATCTTGGCGACGCAGGGGATGTGTCACGACTGGAGGCACTTGTCACCGCACCTGCCTCAATGTCCCTAAGAGCGAAAAGCGCCTTCCAACTGGTCGACCCCGACAAAACATGCTGCGTTCCGCAAGAGCACGAAACGTTAGTGAAACAATTGCTTCAAGATCATCCTCAGAATCTGAAACTGAGGCCTGAATGGATATGTCCCAGCGAACCAGAGCATATCGAAAACAACCTTCAACATCGCGATGAAGCGCGACAATACGGGGGTGCGGTAGCCCTCATGAGGATGCAAATACCGGAAAAATTGGATCTGATCGATCAAATTAAACAAAAGTTATGGAGTGATTACGTCATCCACTACTACCTCACGGTTGTCGTGAGTCTTCAAGCATTAGACGAACGAAGTGACCTGATTCGTCTCGCATTGGCAGAAACTATTCCGCAATACACCAAGTCAAGGATTGCAGCCGCATGGGGCTGTGTTGGATTGGGCCTAAATGATCAGATTCCCTTACTCAAAGAGCTTTCTGAAAAAGCCCAATGGATACCATTGAAATGGACATGCCAACAAGTCCTTAAACAGTTGTCATGAAAAGACTTGTTTGTGGTTGGGGAAACGAACTGAACCGGATACTTCCTATCCATATGTCAACTTGTGTGTCTTGACAGGCTGCTTGTCGATTTGACCAGAGAAAGCAGGGTTACTGTCATCCGTGATGCGGATTTGCATCCCCCAACAACATACCCACAACCATGCTCGACGCATTCTCCAGGAAGGCCGTAGCGGCCGACTCCAGCGGTGCATTCATCGGCGGAGGCGAGCTGGCCTCCCTGAAGTCCTTCATATCTGATGGCAACAAGCGTCTCGACGCAGTGAATGCTCTGTCCTCCAACGCTGCATGCATCGTTTCTGATGCTATCGCTGGCATTTGCTGCGAAAACACCGGTCTGACCGCTCCTAACGGTGGTGTGTACACCAACCGCAAGATGGCTGCTTGCCTGCGTGACGGTGAGATCGTCCTTCGTTATGTGAGCTATGCCCTGCTGGCTGGTGATGCATCCGTGCTGCAGGATCGCTGCCTGAATGGTCTTCGCGAGACCTATGCCGCTCTGGGTGTTCCCACCGGTTCAGCATCCCGCGCTGTTGCAATCATGAAGTCTGCTGCTGGTGGTCTGATCACCAATACCAATAGCCAGGCCAAGAAAATGGCTCTGACTTCCGGCGATTGCTCCAACCTGGCCGGTGAAGCTGCTAGCTACTTCGACATGGTGATCAGCGCAATCAGCTGAACCATCGATTCATTTTTCAGCACACCTGAACACCCTTCTTCTAAATCATGAAGTCCGTCATCACCACCGTCGTCGGCGCTGCCGATAGCGCATCACGCTTCCCCTCCGCCTCCGACATGGAGTCCGTGCAGGGTTCCATCCAGCGCGCTTCTGCACGTCTGGAAGCTGCTGAGAAGCTTGCCAGCAACTATGACGCCGTTGCTCAAGAAGCAGTTGACGCTGTCTACTCTCAGTACCCCAACGGCGCTACAGGCCGTCAGCCACGCAAGTGCGCTACTGAAGGTAAGGACAAGTGCAAGCGTGACTTCGTTCACTACCTGCGTCTGATCAACTACTGCTTGGTGACCGGCGGCACTGGCCCTCTGGATGAGCTGGCCATCAATGGTCAGAAAGAAGTTCTGAAGGCTCTCAGCATTGATGCTGGCACCTACGTTGCTGGTTTTGCTCACATCCGCTCCCGCGGTTGTGCCCCTCGCGACATGAGCGCTCAGGCTCTGACCGCTTACAACCAGCTTCTCGATTACGTCATCAACTCCCTGGGCTGATCCAGCTCAAGATTGATTGATACACTCGAATTGATAGCAGGGGGGGTGGGCGATGCCCACCCTTTTTTTTAATCAATCCCACATCACCTTTGCTCTTTTCAGTCCTACTGAACGAATTGATTATTGAGTAAAAGATTGGTTCTGCATCATTCGAAAATATCCATCGTCTTACCAATGCGTTGGTGACTGTACTGACCGTTGAAGATAACGTATGGGAACAGTGGTCTATCAATCCTTTATAGATCACGAATTGATCAACTATCTCCATTGTCACCCTCCTCTCCAACAAGCTAAAAGGCGCCGAATCAATTCATGACCTGGCCAGCATGTTTGGGAGGGAACAATTTTGTCAAACTCTACCCAACTCCTCATCATGCTCAGTACGCAAACGAGTCCAGAAGGTCTAGCGGCTGCCAACCGCACGAAGCCTGCTTCGTATTCCACTTCCAACAAAGCTGGCAAAAATACTGTTCACCGCACCGTGCCTGGTGCCATTGCTGATTTCAAGCGCAATACATGTGCTTCGATGGGCATCGGAATTGGTCCCCGTCTCTACAGCGAATGCCCCTTTGCGGTGACCTCCGACGAGTATCACCCTGGAAGTAGCGAAGCCTTAGAGCGCACCATCATTGCTGCCTATCGCCAGGTCTTCGGCAATCTTCCGCCGACAGAAAACGAGCGCTGCACATCACTCGAGGCGAGGCTGATGAATGGTGAGATTACTGTGCGTGACTTCGTCAATGGCCTGGCTAAGTCTCCGTTCTACAAGGACAATTTTTTCCATTCTGTAGCGCCTCAGCGTGGAATTGAGTTGAATTTCAAGCATCTGCTCGGACGTGCACCTCTTGATCAAGCAGAAGTTCAAAAAAGCATCAAGCTGCAAGCTGAGGAAGGATTTGATGCACTGATCGATAGCCTGACTGATTGTGCAGAGTACACAGAAGTCTTTGGCTCGGATATTGTTCCATACAATAGAACCACTGATTCCTATGCTGGCATGGTGACCTTATCCTTCAATTTAATGAGGGAATTAGGCGGTACCAAAGTCTCCATTAGTGACAATGCTCAAGGAAAGAAGAGTAGAACTGTCTACCCACTGGCGACAGCAGCTGCAACAGCCATGAAGCCAGTCAGCTTCACGTATATTGCCACAGCGAGGATTATGCCCAAACTCCCCGAGCAGAAGTACACCGGTCATAATCCTCCTAAAGTGACCGATTATGTTCCTTTCCGCCCCTTCGGCATTCATTTCTGATCAACTAAAATTTTCAAGAAGATCGCCCTGCAAGGAAATTTTCTTGATTTATTTACTCCCGTTGTGAAACGGGAGTTTTTTATGTTCTCAAAAATGCGGTTGTCATCCGCGCTGCCATTGAGCATGTAATAACAACGGCCTCGCGTTGCAATATTCTCCACGAACCTGCTGAGTGAGGACCATCACACGCCAGGCATCCATTAGATTAAGAGACGGCATATCTAGCTCGGACAGTGATCCAAGAATCCCTTGACGAATCATCACTCAGAGATAGCAAGCTCACTGACGAAGAAGCGCTTCATCTTGCTAACGAGCTAACCCTGAAATTAAACGAAGGAGAGATTCCAGGAACGGATGCCGAATCAATCAAACGTATGGTGGCAGGACTCGGAGATCAAAGGGGAGCTCTGCGTCTAACTTTTGCCAAAAGTCTTGGAGCTGTAGGAGAAGCAGCAATCCCTATTCTTTGCGATGCACTTCGACATCACAATAATGTCGTTGTTCGCAGAGCTTCAGCTAAAACGCTTAATCTGATTGGGAGCAAAGAGGCCCTTCCCGATCTCTTAGAAGCATTTCTTGAGGATGATGATCCAGTCGTCCTAGGATCATCTGCCGGTGCGATGGCGACCATCGGACCAGATGCCATGGAGTCGTTACTTGGAATCTTGGTGAATCCTGATTGCTCACCCTTTCAAGTTGGCTTAATCAATCTCGCTCTTAGTTTCATTGGAGCAAAAGCACCTGAGGCACTTCTCAAAGCCGCAGATTCTGAATGTTCTGAGGTAAGAGTTGCTGCCGTTGCCGCTCTAGGTGATCAAATCCAATCCCTCGGAGATCAAAAAGCACAAGCGAGGGTCTTTCAAGCTTTAGACGACGACAGTTCCGATGTTAGGGCAGAAGCAGCTACTCTAATTGGGAAATCGTGCGATGCAGAAGACGTGCAAGACTTACTTATCGCAAAAATTCGCGACAACAACGTGCAAGTTAGAAAAAATATAGCAATGTCATTGATGAAGCTTGACGCAACCGAAACAATAGAAGAACTTTTGATTGCCGAAAAAGATGAAAGCGATCCAGACGTTAAAGCAGTCATCAGTGCAGCCATTAAAATACTCAAAAACAAAATCTAAAGCCAACCACAAAAAAGATGTACAAAAACACCAACCCCTAAGCAAGTAGAGACTGCATCAAAAAATCAGTAAAATTCAAATGCTTTTGCATATGACATGGACACAATAACCAGATTAACAATCACAAGACAAACTCGCAGTTCAAAAACCGAGCCAAGCCATTAATGCTCCATCAAGCATCAACTCAAATCAAGCGAGAAAGACCTGACGAAGAACAACAATACCTAAGCTTCTCATGGCGAAGAATACACGTACTAAGCCATACACTCTTCACTGACTGGAGAGACTGAACAGCCTGAGAGCAGTTCAGTTTTAGTGCGGCTAACTTAAATTCGCCGACTGCCAAAAACTATTAAAACACAAAAAATATTTTTCCTAGAAGATATGAAGTGTAATCAATCCATAGAATCAAACCTCGCAAAAGCTTCATCAAGTCAAGGAAAAGCCAGCGGAACAATTAGTCAAAAATACTTAACCTTGCTCTTCCCCCGCTGACACGGCATCAACACAAAACGACAAGACGCTCTGATAAAAAATAAGACGATTAGTGGATCAATCACGATGGTTGATTGATAGGATATTGATAGATCTAACTACATTGATGTCAAGAGCCGAATTCATCCGCTTCATTGGCGTTCTGGAGGAGGACACAAGCTTCAGAAGTTTATTCGCAGAAGCACAGCCCGAAGAAATTCTACGACTCGCAAAACTGCATGGTTTTGATTTTTCGGAAGAAATTCAAGGCCGTTTCCTCAACCGTTGGGCTGGCGTGTACTTCTGTCCCTATGCAAATGATATTGGCCGCTTATGTCCAAAACTTGTCCCTGAAGGATATACAACTCTTCTTCATTATTCACAGACTACGTGTAGCAAAGAGGATAAGGTCGAACGTTATAATTTCCGCGAAGGTGGTTATTATGCAGGCTTGAGTCCTGTTTCATGACATCGATCTAGAGCATCAACATTTGAAATATAATCAGCATCATTGCTCATCGTCACTGACTTTGTTTTTTTGATGCTGTGAGAGTTTGATAGCGCGCCAAAGCAGATTCAGCCGCTTCAGTGATCAGAGGATCGTCCGAACCAGTGGCAAGATCCTTTAAAACTATTTCCGCCTTAGGATGATCAACATCAGCCAAAGCTTGAGCCGCACTGTAAACCAGGGCAATATTTTCACTCTTCAATGATTGAGCCAAAATCCTGACGGCATCCTCTCCACCTAAGTCTTGTTTGCCAATTTGCCCCAAACACATTAAGGCTCCCTGTACAACAACAGTATCTTGATCATCAATAGACTCCTCTAGCATCATCATCACTTCATCCGGGAAAGGTTGATTTGGAAAATTTTTGAACAACTGAACAAATGCCTTAGGACAACATCTCCTGGCAGTCTGATTCTCAGTCGTTGCAAAAATCTCAAGCACTTTCCCATATGCTGGATAACCAAAAAAGCCAATACCTTTAACAGCAGCACGATACACCTTGGGATCATTATGTTCAAAAAGCTCTAACAACTTAGGCATTGCTTCATCAGGAAATTTTTCTGCCATTGTGAAACACGCAGCTTCCTGTATTTTAGGATTAGGATGCATTAAATCCTGAAACAAATCGTCCAGAGATGCGCCCTTCGTTTCATCCATAGTTGTTTATAAATGCCTAAGCTTTTTTAGCTTAGCACCGAACCCGCGAAATGAAGAAAATAGTCATTGATCGGCTGCTTTGGCAACCAATAGTGGAAAAGTGCAGATCAGCGAATCATTGCAGCCGCAACTGACTTAGCTTTAAGTTGAATAATTTTATCAGGATCAATTTTGGCTACATCCTCAATTTGTTTTTGATATAGCATCCTTTGATCTGCAGATAGGTAACAATCCATGGCAATAAGTGCCGCATAACGCTTTTCCCAGAACGGAGTAATTTCATAGGAAAGCAGACTTTTAAGATAATGTCTTATAGCATCAGGGGATAATCTGGCCAATGAAAGAATAGCAGCTGGTCCAGATTTCTTGAATTGTGGACGCTGATCCTCAATCGCATGCTTTAATATTTCTTGGATCGAAAAAATTGCAGATTCCTCCCAACCGTCAATCAAACCAAACAGGCGCATAAAAAAATAATGAGCACCATAATCATTGTGTGCCTTGGTATGCCAGTTGTGCTCAAGAGAACTCCACAAATCAACCGGGTCACACATCAAGAGCAACTGCATTGAAAGATAGCAGCGACTAAAATCTGGATGATATAAACCAAGAACCAAATCATTTGTTTGCAAAGATGCGTCGCAGTGATGCAAAACTTTTATTTTTCTAGGATCATCACTAAGGGTTTGTTCAATCATAGACATGAAATCGCAATGCAAATCATTCATATTGAGAGGGTCAAGCAATAACCTAATTGCACGCATTCGAAAAACCGGTGAAACAGGAGAAACAATAATTTGCGGCAATAATTGAGATGCCTGGCAATCTATAATGTCTTGAATCGACGACTGCCGATCCATTTGATTAGAAAGGAATAAATGATCTCCTAAAACATCAATTTTTTCATTCTGACCAGTCAAGTGAACCAATGCCGCAATTGCGGCACCCTTAACACCCGGTCGTTCACTACTTTGCAATTGAGTAATCATTGGCAGAGCAGATTGAACCTTAAGTTGCGAAAGACTTTGAATTAAGACCCTCTGATTCTGCCTGGGATCACTCAAAAGTTTCAGCATTAATTGGTGTAGGCCCTCATCCTTGCAACTCAATTGAGACAATGACCAGGCCGCATTTTCCACCATATAAATATCATTACTATTCAAGCATTTACCAATTTCCAATTCTGCAGTAAAAGCTTTCATGCGGCCAAGAATCTCAACAGCTTTTCTTTTTGCCAAAAGAATTGAGTCTTCAATGGAGGAACTGCTCAAAAACTCAATCAAAGCAAGCTCAGTTCTTTCTCCGGGATAATTAATCAGGCGCGATACGGCCATATAATAATCACTTGCACAAGAAAGATCTTCTGGATTTCTTGAAAGGATTTCGATAGCATTATCCTGGCTAAGCTCAGGATGGATATTGTCAAACAAACCCTTCATCTAGACACCATACATATCTATATTTCTTAAAGCGTAGCACAGCACCATAAAGCGTAACAATTGAATCAATTGGCAATAAGAAAAATGTTTGCATGGTTCAAAAGAATCATTTCAAGGCAATATATATACAGTCACAAGAAAGAGGCGATGGGACCGTTCTCAGAACGAATGCTTTCGATTACCATTGACTTAGAGAGAAGTCCAAAACCTTCAACGACAAGAACAACTAAAATTCCCCTTAATCAATTCAATCGATGGATGCATACAAATGTATGCAGCGGAATCAAAATCAAAAGCGTAAAAAATCATCAATCATACAAAATAAATAGTACGCATGACGATGTATCATTAGAACCAATAATTGAATCTGGATCCCTTGGTCCAGTTGACAAAAAAATGAGTATGGAGGCAGACAAAAAACACATCGAGGTAGCAAGTCCAGGCAATCAGAACCGTCGGCAAAAATCAAACAGCTTGAAAGTCAACAATAATGAACAACTCAAGAATGGTAACGACCAAGAGAAAAACTCAAAACGCAATCAGCGACGAGCACGACGGAAATCAAACAAAAATCAATAGAATTTAGGTTGATAATTCAAAAACTCCATCAACTGGGCGACCTTTTTTGAGTTCAGCCCAATTAATCGCAGCAAGAAACTCTGTGGAATCTGGCGTTTCAACCAGATCAACTCCCCAATAACCTTCCTGCAGTGGTGACCCAGGTAAACCTGCGGTATCTTTTCGACCTCCCAAAGCCAACACAACATGACTTGTGTCGTGGCCTAGTTCGCTTCTTAAAGACTTCCAGGCATGAATTAAATCGAATGCCATTTCCGTGGGGGTGCAAGTTGCCTCAAGCAACAAGATCCAATGTGGATGTTGCAGGACCCCTACATTGTTAATAAGTTGACTATGTTTTTTGAGACCATCTGCCAAGGCATTCAAATTAAAGGTGGGAACAATCTCAGATTGCACTTGAAGATTGTGAGACAAAACAAACGTTGTCATTGTGCAGAGCATTCCTTCGAAGC
Source organism: Synechococcus sp. AG-670-F04 (assembly GCA_003211515.1). Taxonomy (GTDB): domain Bacteria; phylum Cyanobacteriota; class Cyanobacteriia; order PCC-6307; family Cyanobiaceae; genus Parasynechococcus. Next base: position 34,732 of record QCSN01000005.1, on the reverse strand, counting down.
TTAGGCGAGTTTGAGCGGGTTCTGCGAGAGCAATAGACCTAGAGCCCCCTTTCGCGACGTCCAGAATTGTTGTCGATAGCTTCAACAGAGTTTTGACATCAACGCGTTACCAACAAAAAAGAGGGGCCTCAGCCCCTCCATTAATTCATTCCTTGAATCAACGTGATCAGGAGAGAGCGTTAATCGCATAATCGAGATAACTCTTGAACTCATTCAGAGCCTGAGCACTCATGTCACGAGGTGCACATGCACGATCGCGAGTATAGGTGAGAGCTTCGATGTAAGCGTTGGTCGGAAGGCCGAGGGTCCGGTAAACCTCACGTGCACCAGCGATACCCCACTCGTCGAGAGGTCCGGTACCACCAACAATCAAGCAATAGTTGATCAAGCGCAGATAGTGGCCAAGATCGCGATAGCACTTGTCGATCTTTACCTGGCTATCGCCAGCTTCTCCGGGCTGTTTGAGATAAGCATACTTGTTGAAGCAAGCATCACCTGCTTCACGAGTGACTCTATCAAGACCTGAAGCAAGCTTTTCAGCAGCTTCAAGACGAGCAGCAGCCCGTTGAATATTACCTTGAACAGCCTCAAGGTCATTCTGGGAAGGGAAGCGACCAGCGGCATCAGCTGCGGTCACAACAGTGGTGACAACGGATTTCATTTGAGATCCTTAGAAATAGTGGTGCTGATAATGAAAAAATGAAGACGGAGATACCGCTCAGCTGATGGCGCCAATCACGCGATCAAAGTAGGCACCTGCTTCAGACACCAGTGCAGAGCAATCACCCGCAGTGGTCTCCATCTTGCGATATTTGGAACCACCGCTAGCGGGAGAGTTGGTCTGACCAATCAGGGCAGTCGCAGCTGACTTCATGATGGCCACAGCGCGAGCTGCAGATTGCGTTGGGACACCCAAAGCGATGTAGGTCTCTTTGAGGCCATTCAGGCAACGATCATCGAGCACGGACGCATCGCCAGCCAGCAGGGCATAGCTGATGTACCGCAACACGATTTCGCCATCACGCAGGCAGGCAGCCATGCGACGAGTGGGATAGCAGTTACCACCGGCTTGGATCAGGCCGGTGTTCTCGCAGATCATGCCAGTCACTGCATCGGAAACGATGCAATAGGCATTGGAGGTAATGGCGTTCACAGCGTCAAGACGCTTGTTGCCATCACGCACATAGGAGCGGAGGGTAGCGAGCTCGCTACCACCAACGGGTGCAGTTTTGGCGTCAGCGCTGACGACTGTGCGGGAAAATGCGTCAAGCATTGGGGGCCAGACAGTTTTGGAGATGCAGTGCTTCTGAAACCGCGTGGGAAACCAAACCGATTGGCTTGAAACCCCAAGGCCGGAAGCGCTGATTCAAGCTAAGCCCAGGTTCTTGAAGGACTCCTGAAATAGGGAGGATCACGCAAGAGTTTGTCACCTACACAAGCCAGGCGGGCCTCGTGAGGTAAGAAACCATGCCTTTGAACAAAGCAATCCCGATGATCTACCCAGGCAAGAGCGCGGTCTAAGATCAAAAAATTGATTTGAATCAGATGGCAGACCAAACTCCAGCTTCTGACGTCCCAACAGCTCAGGAACTGCAAGATTCCATCGATGAACTCGCTGCCTACAGAGATCGCCTCTATAAAGACGTCATAGGTTTGGGTAAAAAACTTCGCCTCTCCCAGAAAAAAATAGACGCCACTGTTGCAGAGCACCCAGAATTGCAACGCCTAGACGAGATAATGACCCAATTAGTTGCCCAAAGAAATTCACAATCTGCCTAATTTTAATCCCTTTTGTTGTGAATCGAGTGATGAAATCCCTCAATACATCAATCCCTAGTCAATGACACTCACATCATCTATCCCAATGACCATGGCTGATTTTTTTGAAGCCAGTCGAGGGACTTGGCTGAACAGACGTGCCGTTCATCACCACGACCATCAAGACGACGAAGCAGCCGATTCCAACTTGATCATTGAGCCATTCAGCGCAGAGGACCCTGCTGTTAGCAAAGTCTGCGAGGCACTAAATATCAGTACAAATGAAAGCTCAGGCGGCGCAAGATTCTGGTGGGAGAGCAACATCAAAGTCGGAGTCAGAAATGATGACTATGCTGCAGTAGTAATCGATGTCCCAAAACGGACAAATCCAAGACAAGGTTTTCTACTTCGAGATGTTGGATACGTAGAAAAACAACCTGTCATGAGCACATATTATTTTGCAGACGACGGTATTGTAACAATTACAACGCGTTACGACACCAATGTGGGCATTGAACGTTGCTGGTTTGTGACAGATCAAATTAGGATGAGGGTTAGTTCAGTTCAGTGCCTGAACGGCGTTGCCATGACGACATATTGCACTGAATTTCGATGCCCAACAGATTCCGACATCAATGCCATTGCGGAACAAGCAAGGAATCAAAGTGACATTTTAAAAGGAGGCGACTAATCAACATGTTTGACTCATTCCTCGATGAGCTCCAGCAGGATATTCAAGTTCGCGGGGGCAGCCAAATGGATGTGCCTGAAGGGTTAGAGCTCAAGCATTCCGATAAAAAAAATAGTGTGATTCGTAGCTGGCTTTGGAAAGTTCCTGGCTTTCGCCGATGGCGAGTCACTCGGCTTGATGCTGGCGAAAGCCTTCAAGTTTTGAATTCTGTTGCCTATCCAGAATACAACTATGACCATCCTTTGATGGGAGTTGATCTGCTCTGGTTTGGAGCACGTCAAAAACTCGTCGCTGTTCTTGATTTCCAGCCTCTCGTTCAAAACAAGGACTACCTCGATCGCCATTTCAAAGGTCTTATCGCTCTTAATCAGCGATTTCCCGACCTTAATGGAGAAGAAACAATGCGTTCCTTCGATCCAAACCAATACTTTTCACCCTGGTTATTGTTCTGTCGTGGGGGAGCTGAGCAAGCCGTCCAATCCCTACCTCAAGCTTTCAGTGCGTTTCTAAAGGCTTATTGGATATTGCATGACGAGGCTGAATCAACAACCTCAACCATTCTTCCAAAAGACGTCGAGATCTTGCAAAAACAATATGACGTCTACAGCGCCGAACGCGATCCAGCCCATGGGCTGTTCACCAGCCATTTCGGCAAAGAGTGGTCAGATCGGTTTCTGCATGAATTTCTCTTCCCCGCTTCAGCCAACCGATGATCACGACACCTCCACGCCACCACAGCACCGATCCGGTTGTTCTTCCCAACTGGGCCTGGCAACCCTTCCTCGATGACGCGGTTCAGGCACTGGAACCCCTGGCAATTCAGCCTTATCCCGTTGAAGAGCGATTTCTTCTGAAAGAGGACCAAACCGGCTCAAAATCCAAGCCTGTCACGGTCACCACAGCCACTTGGGCTTGCAAAACGGAAAAATTCAGACAGGTTCGCGCGGCCTGTGTGAGCGGTGGAGCCGCTGCCTCGGTGCTGAATTTCGTGATCAATCCACTAGCCCGCTTCGATTTGCCTTTTTTCGGAGGGGATTTGGTGACACTCCCTTCAGGCCATCTGCTTGCGCTGGACCTGCAGCCCGCCGACAAAAGCGATGAGGCCCATACGCAGCATGTATGGGATCGTCTCCTGCCGATTTTCGAGCGTTGGCGCAGCAAACTGCCGGATGGGGGGCCGATTCCGGCGGAGGCCCAGCCGTATTTTTCGCCAGGGTTCCTATGGACACGCCTTCCTCTTGGAGCAGAAGGCGATGAACTCATCGCGACTGTCGTCCGTCCTGCTTTTCAGGAGTATCTCAACCTCTACTTGGAGCTTGCTTCAGAAGCTCAACCGGTGTCCGATAACCGGCGAGACTTACTCCTGGCCGGTCAACGCCGCTACACCGACTACCGCGCTGAAAAAGACCCGGCTCGCGGGATGTTGACTCGCTTCTATGGAAGCGAGTGGACTGAGGATTACATCCACACCGTGCTGTTCGATCTCTGATCGGTAAAAACCGGTCGCCACACCATCAAATCCCCTGCCAGCAGATGGAGTTAAGCATTATGAACAGCTTTCGGGAGGCCTCTGAGCACTTCGCGAGAATCTTGCGGACCCTGACGGGACCTTGCTTACGATGTCCCTTCTGGTGTCTGTGACACCCAACTCGACGCTGCCAAAAGGAGTTCCAAATGTTCGACGCCTTCACCAAGGTTGTCGCCCAGGCTGATGCCCGGGGACAGTTCATCAGCACCAGCGAGATTGATGCTCTCGCCGCCGTTGTATCCGACAGCAATAAGCGTCTGGACGCTGTTAACCGCATCTCCAGCAACGCCTCTGCAATCGTTGCCAACGCAGCTCGTGAGCTCTTCGCTCAACAGCCTGCTCTGATTGCACCTGGCGGAAATGCTTACACCTCGCGCCGCATGGCTGCCTGCCTGCGTGATATGGAGATCATCCTGCGCTACGTCACTTACTCTGTGTTCACCGGTGACGCCTCCGTGATGGAGGACCGCTGCCTGAATGGCCTGCGTGAGACCTACCTCGCCCTGGGCACACCCGGTGCCTCCGTCGCCGCCGGCGTCAACCTGATGAAGGAAGCTGCCCTGGCCATGGTGCTCGAAGCAGGCACGTATTGCAGTTCTGGCGACTGCACCAACATCGCCAACGAAATCGGCATCTACTTCGACAGAGCTGCCGCTTCAGTTGCCTGATCACTAGGCAGAAGCTCTAACCGTCACAAACATTTCTTTTCTGATCATGAAAACCCCCCTCACCGAGGCAATTGCAGCAGCTGATTCCCAGGGTCGCTTTCTAAGCAACACCGAAGTTCAGGCTGCTTCTGGTCGCTTTGGTCGTGCCAAGGCCAGCCTCGAAGCTGCCAAGGCTCTCACCAGCAAGGCCGACAGTCTCGTCTCCGGAGCAGCATCTGCTGTTTACACGAAGTACCCCTTCACGACGCAAATGGAGGGTGCTAACTATGCAGCGGATTCACGCGGCAAAGAGAAATGTGCTCGTGATATCAGCTACTACCTCCGCATGATCACCTACTGCTTGGTGTCCGGCGGTACAGGCCCCATGGATGATTATTTGATCGCTGGTTTGGCAGAAATCAACCGCACATTTGAGCTGTCCCCTTCTTGGTATGTGGAAGCTCTGAAGCACATCAAATCCAGCCATGGTTTGTCTGGTGATGCAGCTTCGGAAGCCAACAGCTACATCGACTACGCCATCAACGCCCTCACCTGATTCAAACAGGAGCGTTCTATCAGCCCAGAAGCCCCCCCATGGGGGGGCTTTTTCATGTTCATCAAAGGCCCTTCGATGAAACCCTCTGTTCAGCGTTTTCTCAAGCTTCTCTGTGGCGAATACAGCAACCAGAAGCAGGCCTTGGACAATCCTCCTTTTTATGCCCATATTTTTCTCCGTTATCGACCGATCGAACATTTACAATCTGGTTCGATTTTACTAGAACAAACCTATGCCCTTGACCCTAAACATCCTTATCGGCTTCGCATGATCAGAGCCGAGGAACTGAAACCAGGAGTGATCAAGCTCTGGAACCACAGCTTTCGCAATCCTGATCAGTTCTACACAGCAACATTTGATCCAGAACGACGACTCGAGATTCAAGACAATGATCTGATCTGCATGGATCACTGCCACTACCAAGTCAAGGAACAAGCCAATGGTTATCAGGGCAAACTAGAACCAGGCTGCCGATGCATTGTGGAACGAGATGGGAAGAAAACTTATCTCGTCAGTTCGTTTCATCTCCAGGGAGACACGCTATTAACCTTGGACCGTGGACACGATCCGGTCACCCATGAACGTTGCTGGGGTTCCATCGCCGGAGAATTCCGCTTTCTTCGGACTGCTGACTGGGGCTCAGAACTCCCAGCAAGTTGGAGCTGAACAAATCCAATCCAACCCACACCACAAAGCAAACTTTGTTGATTCAAAAAGATCAGCTCTAATATTTTCAACTAAGTAACAATTGCTCCCCATAGCCATGAAAGAAAAGCTTGCCCACCTGATTTGGAGTGAGGGGTCAAACAACCTGAAGAATCAATCCTTTAATCTAGAGAGGACGATCTCCATGCGACGATCACGACCTTGAGCCTGATCAATTCTGCGCAAACAGCTCTCGATGCCCTCGATCACCAGGATGCTGGAGTTCGGTACCATGCCGCATGGTGGCTTGGCAAAAACAGAGTCAGTTCTGCCGTCCCACACTTAATTGCATGCCTCCAGGATCACCGCGATAGGACTTCAGCAGGTGGCTATCCGTTGAGACGTCAAGCGGCTCGCTCACTAGGAATGATCGGAGACCTGAGTTGCACATCAGATCTACTAGAAACTCTTAAAACAGATGATATCCAATTGCATGAGGCAGCAATTCGATCGCTGATCCAAATGAAAACAGCTCCTTGCCTTGAAGCACTAACCAATTACCTTGATAGAGACATTCAAGACAAGCCAATTGAAGCATTAATCGAAGCGTTCACATCGTACAAAAACTGGGGAGTATGCGAGAAACTCAGGCCCTTTCTAAATTCCCCCTCAGAACGAATTGTGAGCGCTACGTCTGCTTACTTTTACGCCTACACAGGCAAACAAAAGTTTCTTATCACGGTCTTCCAACTGCTCCAACACGAAAATCGGTTCGTCCGACAATCAGCAGCCTTTGACCTTGCAAGAATTGCCACAATTGAATGCACCAACGAGTTGCTCAATGCAAACATCCCAAACAACATCAAAATGTTTGCCATTAAATCCATTCTTAACACTTCACTTGAAAGCGCAAGCGAACAGGACAGCAACAACTGCACACACCAAAAAAAACAACTATTCAACAAGCTTGATCAACTGGTAGAGGAAAACTTTTCTGGAAATCTCCTCTTAGATCAAAGCAAAACTCAAGAAAATAGAAATGTACCAAGCAATAACGTACAAGAAAATACGACGTTAATCGACCTTTTTCAATTGCTTAAAAGTCCATCACTGCAAGCTCGTGAGGCGGGAATTAAGGGACTTAGTCAACATGTCCAATCCACAGATCTCGCCGAACTTTATTTCGCTGAATCCGATCAGGACATCAAGATGGGGTTGATCAAAGCCATGGCAGCGTCCGCTCACAGCAAATTCTTACCTGCTCTAATCGATGCGATCGGAGTTGAAATTGGCAACCATTGCCAGGGAAATATCAGACGCGTTGCAGCCCGAGCTCTGGGTTTCATTGGCCGATCTGAACACAATCCATCCAAGATCCAAGACAGCATCTTTGAGAAATTGAAATGGACCCTGCAGTACCCTGATGACTGGGGCTTGAGATACAGCGCAGTCTTGGCCCTAGAAGATCTCCAGACCTCAGCTGTTAGAAATATTCTGATGCTTGCAGAAGAAAGCGAAATGGATTTAGTCGTCAGAACAAGGATGCGTCGAGCATTGAGCACAACAACCAGCACCACCTAACCTCACCTCCAAAGCAACAAAAAACGTCCGGTTAAGCGATGAAGGTGCTGTTCGTCTGCCTTGGCAACATTTGCCGCTCTCCTGCTGCCGAGGGAGTTTTCCTTCACCTTCTTGAGGAACGCAACCTCGCTGATCAATTCGTCGTGGATTCAGCAGGGACGGGAGGCTGGCATGTCGGCAACCCTGCCGACCGGCGCATGCAGGCGGCAGCAAACCGCCGCGGGATCCAACTGCCCAGCCGTGCCCGCCAGATCAGCCTCGATGACCTTCATGATTTCGACCTGATCCTCACGATGGACTCCGACAATCTCGCGGCGGTGAAAGGGCTGGCACGAGAAGCCGGAAGCCGGTCCAAAGCCAACATTCAATCAATCCTGAGCTACGCAACCCGCTTCAGTGAAACCGAGGTCCCTGATCCGTACTACGGAGGAGACGCCGGTTTTGAACATGTAATCGATTTGCTGGAGGACGCCTGCTGCAACCTCCTCAACGAACTCAGCCCGTCGGCGTAGGCCAGGCTTCCTCGGCAACACGCATGCGGAACTGTTCCACAAGAGCTTGAATCACCGCTTCAATACTCATTCCATCGGTAACAAGCTGCATCGCATCCTCAGCCTGAACCAAGGGTGCCTCCACGCGGGTGCTATCGAGATGATCGCGTTCAGCAATCTGCTTCTCCAGGACTTGATGATCAGGCACTGGAAATCCCCGCTGCTGCAGATCAAGGGCACGGCGTCTGGCCCTTTCAGCCACCGAAGCCGTGAGAAAAACCTTCAAATCTGCGTCTGGGAAAACAGCCGTTCCGATGTCGCGACCTTCCGCCACCAACCCACCCTGCTGTCCCATCGCCTTCTGCTGACGGGTGAGCGCTTGCCGCACACAACGATGGGCGGCGACCACTGACACACAGCCGGTGACGTCCGGTGAACGAATCGCCTTGCTGACATCCTCCCCATTGACAAGGACTTGCTGCTCCCCTCCCGGCAAAGAGCAAAGCTGCACATCCAGATCGGTGAGAAGAGGCTCGATGGCGGCGGCTTCAGCGGGGTCTACACCCCTGTTCTGTACGAGCCATGTCACCGAGCGGTACATGGCACCGGTATCGAGATAAATCAGTCCCATCCGCTCAGCGAATGCCCGGGTCACCGTGCTCTTACCGGCTCCGGCTGGACCATCAATGGCGACAAGGGGCTTGCGGGACATCAGAAAAACATGGTCAATCAAGCGGGTCGAGCCACATCGCACTGCCGCGGCCAGAAGCGAAATCGCACTGTCCAGACCGCAGGGCTGCAGGCTGACAGGGTCGACTCTTTCTACATACTCAACCTCAAAGCCGGCAAAGCCCAGGTCCGTGCGAACCGCATCAACGGATTCGGCGGCCATCCTGCTGAGTAGCTGGGGGAGTGCAACGGCCCGTTGACGCTCAGCCCTCGAGAGGTAACGATTTCTGGAACTCATCGCCAAACCATCCGACTCGCGCACGGTTGGGACAGCCTGGACGGAGATTGGGAGCCCCATGCTCTGGACCATGGAGCGGAGAATCACCAGCTGCTGCCAATCTTTTTCGCCAAGGAAAAGGCAATCGGGTTGAACCAGGGCCAGGAGTCGCGACACAACGGTGGCCACGCCATCGAAATGGCCAGGACGTTGCGAACCGCAGAGATGTCGTTGCAAGGCGTCGGGTACCTGAAGGCGAAACACATTGCGAAATCCATTGGGATACAGCGCATCGACATCAGGAACCCAGACGGCTCCAACACCGCAGGATTCAGCCAGTGCAAGATCGGCATTCAGAGATCTCGGGTAGCGATCGAAGTCCTCGCCGGGCCCGAACTGCAGCGGATTGACGAAAATACTGACGAGAACTGAAGCGGAATCAGCGGAGCGAGCTGCGTGCATCAGCTGGGCATGTCCCTCATGGAGGCTGCCCATCGTTGGGACGAAATGCAGAGGGCCTGATGCATTGCTGCACCAGGCCCGGAGCTCTGAATTCGTCTTCAAAACAGAAAGTGTCAGCGCAGAATCTCCATGCGGACCTTGGCAATTCCTGAAGACGTCAATCCAAGGGAATTGGCCGCACCGTGACCGAGGTCAATGATGCGATGGTCAACAAACGGACCGCGATCGTTGATCCTGATCACGGCCGAACGACCGTTCCAGAGGTTGGTGACCCGAACTTGGGTTCCAAAGGGAAGGCTGCGGTGAGCAGCAGTCATGGTTCCGGGACGGTAAACCTCGCCACTGGCGGTGCGATTTCCATAGAAGCCGGGGCCATACCAACTGGCTTCGCCTGTAACGACACGAATCACTTGAGGTGTTTCGTTTCGCTTGGCTTTTGGCGGGTTAGGAAGAGCATGCAGTGTCTGCTGATCTGTCGAAGGTAGGGGTGTGGCTTTGGATGTCTGAGGCTGCGTTGGAGATGGGAATGCGTTTTCCGTGGATGGCGGTTCCAATCGGTCCACTGAGGTCGTGGCATAAACCATTGGATCCAATGGATCCGTTGTGTCACGAGCGTCGAAATCTGAAGCAACAACAGGAATCAACACCAGGCCGGCTGCAGCAAGACCAGGGAGGCTCAACAGAGAAAAAAGACTCGGCACAACAGGCAGCCAAGCCGCTGTTAGTTCGTGGAATGCGATCTGACAGACGGGTTGGCTTCAACGTTTCAAAGACATTCGGAAACTACGGAATGCAAACCTGCCAAGTTCACCCACTACGAGCTTGAACTCAGCACACTGAACGATCTCCGACTCTCCATTCCGTAATTCACCACAGAGATCTGAAGGGAATAGACGCAGATCATCAAAATCAGCGGGGCTGATATCTGCGAAAAGCCTCGCTAATCAAGGGCGAGACGCTCGAACAACCGGCACGTTCACGGTGCCGATGCAGGATCGAATCACTGGGAAGGTTTATGGACTACAAGACTGCGGGCGTTGACGTGGAAGCCGGAAGAGCGTTTGTCGAACGCATCCGCAGTTCTGTGGAGTCAACCCACCGGCCGGAAGTCGTGGGAGGCCTCGGCGGCTTTGGTGGCATCATGCGGCTCCCAAAGGGTTTACGCCAGCCCCTATTGATCTCCGGCACGGATGGCGTTGGCACAAAGCTGGAACTCGCCCAGGATCAACGGCAGCACCACGGCGTTGGCATTGATCTCGTGGCGATGTGCGTGAACGACGTGATCACATCCGGCGCAGCGCCGCTGTTTTTTCTGGACTACATGGCCACCGGATCACTGACGCCGGAAGCCATGGCTGAGGTGGTTGAAGGGATTGCTGCGGGATGTCGCGACAGCGGGTGCACATTGCTGGGCGGAGAAACCGCGGAAATGCCAGGGTTCTATCCGAAGGGCCGCTATGACCTGGCTGGCTTCTGCGTCGCAGTGGTGGACGAACCCGACCTGATCGATGGTCGACAAATCCAGGCCGGCGACCAGATTCTCGGCATCGCCAGCACTGGGGTGCACAGCAACGGTTACAGCCTTGTGAGACGCGTCTTGAACGCAGCGAACGCGGATGAAACGACGACCTATGGGCCCGACAGCCGCCCTTTGCTCCAGGATCTTCTTGCGCCGACAAGGCTCTACCCGTCCCTAGTGCAATCCCTGCAGAAGCAAGCGGTCGCGATTCACGGGATGGCCCATATCACTGGTGGAGGATTGCCAGAGAACCTCCCCCGCTGCTTCCCTTCAGATGTGGGTGCCTCCATCAGAAGCGAAAGCTGGAGCCGACCAGAACTGTTCAATTGGCTGCAGCATCATGGGGCGATCCCGGAAAGGGACATGTGGCACACCTTCAACCTCGGCATCGGCTTCTGCATTGTTGTGCCTGAAGAGCAGAAGCAGATCACACTGGATATCTGCAGTCAGACGGGATACCAAGCCTGGGTGATCGGAGAAATCTTCGCGAAGCAGGATGCATCGAGCCCGACCCTGCTCGGAGTCCCAACCTGAATGCATCGGATTTCAACAAAACTCTTGTTCGGAGAACGACCTAACAAGGCGTCACTTAAGATTTGACCAGCACATCGGGGCACGTCTCCGATAGCAGCGCCGATACATCCGGTTTATTCCGATGCCTTTTGATAAAAATCAACGCACCACTCGACGTCGCTCGTCTGCGGGTCCCACTCCGCCTCGACGGCCCCTCAATCCTGGCCATGGACCATCCGGTCACCGGCAGGGGCCACGGCCAACCTTTTTAACTCTGAGGGATCACGGCAAGGTTTTCGTGGCAGACATGCCCTATCTTTCTGACGGTCAGCTCGCCCATATCGGCAAGGAAGCGGAGGAAGTTTTCGTCAGTCTTGAGCGCAGAATCACAGAGTTAGAGCAGGAGACGGGACCCTCCATTCAAGATCGAGACACACTGATCAAGGCCACAACAAAACGGGATGTCACCCGGCGATTCATCCGCGCGATCCAGGAGGAACAGGAACAACGGAGAAACAACCCTGCCCTACGAGACGCAGCGGGCGAATCTCTGCCTCGAACATTTCTCGAAGTTGCCCGTCATCGGCTGCCAGGAGCCACATTCGACTCGCTTCTTCAAGAGGCTTTGACCGCCTGCGAACAACGGCAGGCACCACCCAAAGAGGAGCCGAAGCCCGACAAGGTTGTTCCACTTCGTCAAGACAACGCGAGTCTTCCCGTCGTTGTGAGTCCCGACCCTGAGGAGAACGCGGCTGGAGCTTGAATCAAGGGATCAGGCACTCTGAAATGGGTTGTTTGGCATTCGCTCGTTGCATTCGCTCCTCAACCGATCAAGGCAATCACGTTCGTGGTTAGAGAGACACCAACCCAGTGCCCCAGCCACATCCGTCGCCTGTTCAGGGGTCCTGATCCCAGGTATCGGAGTCGTTCCGTGGGATCGACACCAATTCAACGCCACCTGGACAGCTGAAACACCGCGGTCCATCGCAATGGCCTGAACACCTTCCCGCAGCTCCCTACTAGCGGGCAGAAGCCGACGATTCAGTCGTCTGCGCAGCCGCGTGGTTGATGACAGGCCTGCATCTGGAGCGGCGCAGAGAATCCCAAAAGCCAATGGGCTATAGGCCAAAACCTGAACCTCAAGCTCTCGTGCTTGAGCCAAGAGTTGACGCAGCCGTGAATCGCCTGGAGCCAGCAAAGAAAACTGAATCTGCACACTGCTCAGGCGCACCCCCCGTTGGATCAGCCTCTTGTGCATGCGAGTCAGGTTCTGAGGTCCGACGTTGGAGACACCGAGCTCCAGAACACGGCCAGCAAGCACCAGATCCGCCAAACCATCCAGCAAGGCATCCTCCTGCCAGGGCGCGTAACGGGCCGTACTCCAGTGCAATTGGACCCGCTGCATATGACCCTTCAGCCGCATTTGGCTGGCGTTGAAGGCACGATCCATCCCTCGCCGCCCAATCCGCCATGGGAAAGGTGCCAGTTTCGTCGCAACACTGGGACGGGATCGCAATGGTGGCGGCAAATCCTCGATGAACGCCCCAAGTAGTGCTTCGCTACGACCATTGAGCCGCCCCGTCCCGTAGGAGTCGGCTGTATCGATCAGGGTCAGCCCCGCTTCAATAGCGCGATGAAATGTCCTGGCCAATCCCGGATCGTCCCGGCTGGAGTCGTAGCCCCAAACCAATTGATTCCCCCAGGCCCAGGTACCAAAACCGATGCCGCTCAACCGGATGACGCCGCTGCAAGCCATGATCGTGCCACCTCCGACTCAAGCCATGCCAGGCGATCCACCAAGAGCGACTGAAGATTCCCCATCCCGGGTCCCTCTGCAGGGTGGGGAGAACGAACGCGTTCTGTGTCAGCACTGTCGCCGCACTGCCTCAAACGGCATCCGTTGTTTGGGCATGTGCGTTGCAGACAGCGACTACTGATGCACCCATCGCTTCTGCTTACTGTCTTGGGATCGGCGCTGCTCTGGATCAGCCAATCGGCCACGAACGCCAACGAAGCGCGACGATCTGCAGACCAAGACTTGAATTACGGCAGCTTCGAAACCTCGGTGCGTCGATGCAGGCTCGAACAGAACGGCACGCTCAGAACATGCAACGTTCTTCAGCTCGCCCAGCGAGGAGACACAGGGCTCCGCATTCGTTTTACGGGAGCAGGCCAAGAACCGGATACAACGATTCGATACACATTCATCACCAGACATCCCCAAACCATCCGCCCTCTCAAATGTGATCAGGGAGATTGCCAGCTGCTCGGCCACCCATGGATCGCCGAGGTGATCAGTGCATCCACTGCTCACTTCGATGCGAGGGGGCTACCGGTACAGCTGCCCCAGGCCCGAGCAATGCAGGGAGATTGCCAGTTGGCCGATCAACAAATCCGCTGCAGCAGCCGCACGAGATCTGGGCAGACACTCAACGCAGAAGCAGACCTTTGAAAGCGATCTGACACTCACATCGCATGGATGATTGGGATGAAAAAATGGAGCCTTTCTAAGATTCAATTCTCGCTATCGGGCCAGGCATCCGCTCAGTAAAGGGTCAGATAGAAATACTTTGAGAACCATCTATTCCTCCAATGTTGATTCCGTCATTCGTCGTCACCGGGTTCACAGAGCTTTCCTACGTCTAAAGCGATGCGACTCGACACATCAGCATTCCGCAGCCACGGTTGAATCATGCGGTCTCAGACACGTTCGCGCAGATCTGGGATCAACAGCATGTGATCACACTTCGATCAACACGATGACGGTTCCGAGCAACAACGATGTACGCCCATGAATCCGTTCCTTTCCGTCCTTCTCGCTGCCAATGGGCAGACGACAGCGATTCCGCTGCCAATGATTTGCAGGTTGCAAAGCGAGGAGAGTCCAGGGATTGAGGTACTTCTGAACGAGCGCACAGCCTTGTCACTGAGAGGTGAACTGACACAAGACGGGCAACGACTTGGCACATTCCAGACAGGCCAAACGAAGGGATATGTGGAGGTTTGGTGGTCATTTAATGACCGGCACGAAAGCAGCAAAGGTATTTCCGTGCTGTTCAAGGATGCTCAGCACTGGAATCCTCTCCGCCGTCAGCCGCGGCCTTCAGAAACGAACAGGATGCTGTTTGTTGGCCTGGCATCGAAACTCTGGTCCTGGAGCCATCCTGACCAGCCAGGGATCTTTAGGGGGAACCGCGACCTTCTCAAGGCTGCAGCAGGATTTTGGGCAATTTCAGACTCCTGCCTTGGCGGGAGGATCATGAAGGGGTGATTGAAATCGTAATGAGAAAAACGATCGGCATTCTTGCAACCATCTACGGCATGGGGATGTCATGCTATTTCGGCTGATGGCCACTTAGGGACAATGCGGCACTCAACGTTGCAGTGCAAGCGAATGCTCCTCAAAAGGAACTAAGACACCGCACCAATGTGTTCGCCGAGGGAGTCTGGTTTCTACTGTCCAATATGATTGTTCTTCAAGGGGTCTCCATCGCTCTTGAGACAAGAGACAGCCATGCAAAGTCAAAGAATCGACAAATGAATCGCCTTGATCGCCATACTGACGAATGGGCGAGTCGCCGAATGACACGATGGAAAAACGCCTGAACTGATCAATAGCCTCTGAGGATTTCTGTTTCGGCTTATTCAGACGGCAGTCAGAGAGGTGCCGAACGATTCAAATGCATTCAAAAAGGTTTGCAAATGCTTGGCACCAAGCTCCTTGTATTCAAGTGGAAAAATCAAGAAGTGTAGTCCAAGAAACTATGTACATTGCTGAAAAGGACTTTGCCAAATCCGAAAGGATGCTGCTCCCTTTATCTTTCTAAGCCTGCAGTACTGGATGAGAATCACTAACAATCCTGGCATCATTGTTCTCCATCCCAAGAGCATCATGGGAGCCTGGCTTAGATGATCTCCGAGGAATACAACGAGGCTGCGGAGCATGACTTGGCGCACTGCTTCGAAACCTGGACGCTCACGAGCACAGATCGATGGCCACGATTCTCGAGAGAGACCTTTCTGCCTCTCGACAAGACGTGAATCTGGGAGACTCCTCAACACCAATTCAATTGATCTGATTCAACTTCCTCATGCACGCCACTGGCCTTCCGCAATGCATCGCGTACACATCAGCCTCGATCTGATGTCTTGGGGAGTCTCTCGAAGGCGGCACCCAGATTCGAACTGGGGATAAAGGATTTGCAATCCTCTGCCTTACCACTTGGCCATGCCGCCAGAGGGGACGATCCTCGCCCTCGAAAGGATGGTATCAGTCGTCGCGAAAGCACCCTGCTGGTGCTCTCCAACGGCCATGGAGAAGATCTGATCGCTTTAAAGATTCTTGAGGCAATCCATCGACAGGACCCTCTACAGACCTGCGAAGTGCTCCCTCTGGTGGGACAAGGAGGAGCCTTCCAGCAGGCGGTTCAGGAGGGATGGCTGCGTCGTGTGGGCCCACCAGCAGCGCTTCCGAGCGGGGGGTTCAGCAACCAGAGCCTGCGGGGCTTACTACGCGATCTCCTAGCCGGACTGCCCCTTCTGAGCTGGAGGCAGTGGAGAGTATTGAAACGACTAGCCAGGCAAGGACGCGTTCTCATTGCAGTAGGAGATCTGCTGCCACTGCTCATGGCCTGCAGCAGCGGCGCCCGGTTCGGTTTCGTCGGCACCCCGAAGAGCGACTACACCTGGCGCAGTGGACCTGGGCGCAACCTCAGCGATGCTTATCACCGATTCAAAGGCAGTGAATGGGATCCCTGGGAATGGATGTTGATGCGGTCCCGACGCTGCCAGCTGGTGGCGATGCGCGACAACATCACCGCACGCGGACTACGCCGCCATGGAGTTCCTGCCCTTTCGCCAGGCAATCCAATGATGGATGGATTGACACGTGGGGCTGTACCAGCAGCCCTCGAGCGATGTCACAGGGTCCTGGTTCTCTGTGGGAGTCGGATGCCTGAGGCGGCGCGAAACTTCAGGCGGCTGATGGAAGGGCCAGTCCAAATGGACAGTACACAGCCCATGGCACTGCTGGTCGCGGTAGGCCAACAACCTCCGCTGACTGATCTCGAACAGACCCTCGAAACCCGTGGGTTTCGTCGCAGCCTTTCACCCTCAGATCAGCTCGGTGCGGAAGCCTGCTGGGTTCGAGGGCCCCTGCTCGTTTTAATTGGTAGGCGCTGCTTCTCCCGCTGGGCTGGCTGGGTGCACGTCGGACTGGCCACCGCAGGAACAGCCACTGAACAACTCGTGGGCCTGGGCATTCCCGCCCTGTCCCTGCCCGGCCCAGGCCCCCAGTTCAAATGGAGCTTCGCGCGACGCCAGAGCAGGCTTCTGGGTGGAGCTGTCCAACCCTGCAGGGATTCAGCCGAACTTCGCCAAAAATTGCAGGACCTCCTACAGAACCCCCAGCTGCGGGATCGCCTTGGTCGACTCGGAAAAGCTCGAATGGGCCCGGCGGGTGGAAGTGATCGATTGGCCCGTCTGGTGCTGGATCGACTGCGTGGAAGCGGATACTGATCCTTCAGCCCCTGAGCAAATCGATTCGAATGGCCGCGATCCAGGATCACGCCTACGTGAAAATCTGCGCCGAACTGGCCAGTCTGCTGGGCATCAGCCTGGCCAGTGCACGTCGTCGCGTGGATCAGACCGCAGCCAAAGAAGGAACCAGGGATCCGATCAGACGCCGAGAACTCGCCCAGCAGATGCTTGATGAGGCCAGTCGGGATTCCGACACCAGTGAACGCCTCGATGAACTGCTGAGCAGCACAGAAGGCGACGGGAACTTCCTTCTCGAGGACTGAACAAGCATCCATCCATCCCTGAAATCAGTGCTCGAACGTTTGCGCAAAGCGCAGACGATCGAGTTCAGCCATCACAGGGATGCAACGGAAGCAACGCTCAGCAAGATCCCAGCGTCCTTCGCGTCGGAGCATCTGCTCCAGCCGTCGCCGAGCCGGAAGCAGATAGCGAACATCATTAGCAGCGTAGGCGAGCTGCGTGTCGGACAGCTCTTCAACACGCCCCCAATCACTGCTCTGGGCACCCTTATCAAGCTCAACTCCGACCAGTTCCATGACCAAGTCCTTCAGTCCATGGCGCGGGGTGTAGGTGCGGGCCAATCGGCTACCGACCTTGGTGCAGAACACGGGGCGAACCTCGATCGAGAGTCCACTCGCCAGAGCGGCAACGTCAAAGCGGGCGTAGTGGAACACCTTCTCCACCCGATCCGCTTCGAACAGACGCTTCAGCCCTGGCGCCGCAGACTGACCGAGGCCGATGCGCACGCAGGCGACTCGATCCTCCGCATCAGCGATCTGAACGAGACAGAGACGATCGCGACCATGCACGAGACCCATCGCCTCGGTATCAACGGCCAAGGCGGGCATTCCGAGGTAGCGCTCAACCCATGCGCCATCCAGATCACCATCAAAAACAGCGAATTCGCGGGGGGATGAGGGCGATTCAGCCATACAGGGGAAGACGGGAAACAGGCCAGCAACGCCAGTGTGAACCTCAGACGCACAACTGAACCAACATTCCCTCTTGAATCTCAAAATGAGATCGCTTTTCATGGAGATAGCGTCACCGCCGCTGTGTTCTCCCGACGAAAGCCCTCGCGCACATGTCTTGCCGACATCGAACAGTACTTTCGCCAGCCGCCACCACAGTTTCTGGACTTGGAACTGGCCGTGTGCTGGGTCCTTGAGTGCCTGCTCAAGGACGACAGTTACCCCTCCGGCCTTCTTCAGAAACTGATGCGAGAGGAGCCGCAGCTGCGCCTCTCGGAAACCGTGCTGCAGCAGGCCCTCGATTTTCTGGAGGAGCAGGGGTCAATCACCACTTACACCCAGCGGTGCCCCAGTCGTGGCAGGCCCCGACGGATGCTTCACCTGCTCCCGACCGCCCGAGGGGAAGCGGAGCGCCTGATGACGCCATGGCACAGCTGGCTGAATTCCCATCGATTGGTCCTGTCTTAAGCGACGACAACACCACAGGACTTCGATAGGTTCTGCCAGCGCATGTTTGAGCTCATGCCTGCGGGCTTTCAGTCCACCTTGCTGCTGACGGTCTTGCTGGCCATTGGCCTGATGTTTTTCCTCAGGGCCGCCAGCAAAGACCGCACAACGGTTGTGGATGTCCATTCCCCCCGTCCGCCCTTGGAGGTTCTCGAGGGACTAACCCAATGGCTGCAGGCTCGGGGCTGGACACGCCAAGGCGGAGACGCCGACAGAAAGGTGCTGCGGTTCAGGGGGCAGGTTTCGGCCAGCCGCCCCCTGGCGGTGCTCCTCTCGTTGCTAGCCGCGATCGGGGGCAGCTGTTTCGGGCTGGTTCTACGGCAGCTGATCCCAGAACTGCATTGGTGGCCGCTTCTAATGATCAACCTCGGACCCGTCGCTGGCTGGTTTTACACCAGGCGCGCAGCACGCAGCGAGGAGCTGGAACTCCAACTCTTGGAGACCGAACATTCCGAAGGCAGCGCTCTTCGACTTCGCGCCCACAGGGACGAACTGATCGCTATCGAACTTGATCTAGGCCAGTCACTTCAGCTATCCAGCAACGGCTCCCTGCTCACCTCACCAATCTGAACACCCATGCCCCTGCCAGATTGGATGTGCCGTCGTCGGATCACGGTTCCGGCATCGATCGGCCTGTTGTCGGTGCTGGCGCTTGTCCTGGCCAATGCCGCCGAATCCCCTCTCAACTACACCCTGGCCGGGAGAAATTGGCTCATCCCTACTGAACCACCAGCACCGAAGCCGAAGACGGAGTCCTGCCCGACCATCCGGAATCCTGACCCACTGATGGGGCCCAGGACCAGACTTCCCGGCAACTGGAAGGGACTCGATCCGGTCTCCGCAAACCTGCCAATCGTCGTGATGGCCGGCCATGCCGATTCACAGAACATGGACGGCTCGGGGACGCCGGGATACGCCGTTGACGTGCGCAACGAAAAGCCGATGGACTCCAGCATGCGGGATGAACTCTTCTGGAACTTCAAAGTGCAACAGGAAGTGGTTCGCCTCGGGCTGGAACGCGGGCTGAACATCACCGCATACACCCCGTCAGCCCTGACGATTCATAACCACAACGATCCACGCACTAACTGGTCTCAGGCCAAACGCCGCTCTGAACGTGGAGAGTACGTGCTGGAAATCCACTTCGATGCCTACAGCCCCTATGGGTTCGGATCAGGTCTGATCCCGGCGATCAACCGTCGCCTGAACCGCGTGGATGAGAGCCTGGCCCAGGCTTTTGGACGCTTCCCGCGAAACTTTCGGGGTGGTCTTGGCGGACCACGCCGCGGAATCGGAATTCTGGAGATCGGCATGCTCCAGGGCGAACTTGAGAAACGGCTCCGCGATCCAGTAGCAAGCGATGCCACCGTGACATGCCTTGCCGAACGCGTCGTGAATGCCCTGGAACGAGGGATCAAGACTGCGTAAGGGCCAACGCAGGCCGCCCATGCCGAATCAATTCAGGACATCAGTCAATTGACCGCATTGTGAGGACGACAACGGTCCTCAAGCGATGCATCACTCAGCCAGTCCTGAGGCTTGGTGAACAGATCAGTCAACAGTTCTTCCCGTGATCCAGGCTCAGCTTTGTAGCCGTATTCCCAGCGCACGAGAGGAGGCAGCGACATCAGGATGGATTCCGTTCGGCCATTGGTCTGCAATCCGAAGATGGTTCCACGGTCCCAAACAAGATTAAATTCGACATAACGGCCGCGGCGATACAGCTGAAAATCGCGTTCGCGATCTCCGTAGCTGATCGGATGCCGCTTCTCGATGATGGGCAGATAGGCCGGCAGAAACGCCCTTCCATTCGCCTGACCGAGCGCAAACAACTGTTCCCAACCGAGGGGCCTGGCCCCTAATTGGCTGGAGGTCTGGGCCGCCAAACCCTTCGGATCCTGCCCTTTGTACAGGACGCCGTTCGAATCCTGATAGTCATAGAAAATGCCTCCAACGCCGCGGGTTTCACCGCGATGCTTCAAATAGAAATATTCGTCACACCAGGGCTTGAACACCTTGTGCAGATCTGGATGAACGGAGTCACAGGCAGCTTGGTGGGTCCGATGAAAGTGCCGTGCATCCTCAAGAAACGGGTAATAGGGCGTTAGATCAGCACCACCTCCGAACCACCAAACCGGCCCTGCTTCGAAATATCGGTAATTGAGATGGACCGTTGGGATGTAGGGATTCCGAGGATGCAAGACCATCGAGGTACCGGTTGCAAACCAGGGATGCCCCTTGGCTTCTGGCCGCTGTTTGAGAATCGAAGGGGGAAGTTCCTCTCCCTGCACCTCCGAGAAATTCACACCGCCTTGCTCAAAGACGCGCCCCTCGCGCATGACGCGCGACCGGCCACCACCCCCCTCAGGACGTTCCCAACTCTCCTCGGCAAAACGACCTTGTCCATCAAGGGCTTCCAGTCCTGAACAGATCTCATCCTGCAAACCCATCACCATCGATCGGGCCCGTTCGCGAGATCCGCTTGGGGGTAATTCGAGGGGGGCGTTAGCAGCTTTGGCCGCCTGCTTCCCGGAGCGACCAAGAACCTGTTGAAGCAGGGTGCGAACCATGAAGCTGCAGACGATGACTTGTGAACCTAAACAGGTCAGGTGAGACACAGACAAGATCCCGTCAGGGACTGTCACGGGAGGCCACCTCTAAAATCCGGCTCGCATCAGCCCTTGACATGATCACGGAGGAGCAAGCGCGCAGCTGCCTTGAACAGGTCAAGGACAGCGGCAGTGGACGCAATGTCATTGAGCTGGGCTGGATTGATCAGGTACGCGTCGTACCTCCGCGTGTGGTTTTTCGCCTGTCCCTGCCGGGGTTTGCGCAGAATCAGCGCGACCGAATCGCGACGGAAGCGCGGGATCGACTGATCCAACTGGACAGCATCGATGACATCCAGATCGAACTGGGCCAACCAGCCAGTCAGGGGGGTATTGGCCAGGCTGGCCACGGCCAGCCTGCGGAACGCCAGGCGATTGCGGGGGTCAAACACGTCATCGCCGTCAGCAGCGGGAAAGGAGGGGTTGGCAAGAGCACGGTGGCTGTCAATCTGGCCTGTGCCATGGCCCAGCAGGGCCTGCGGGTTGGATTGCTCGATGCCGATATCTACGGGCCGAATGCCCCCACCATGCTTGGTGTGGCGGATCAAACGCCGGAGGTGCACGGCAGTGGTGACCAGCAGCAGATCGTCCCGATCGAGACCTGCGGCATCGGCATGGTGTCGATGGGACTGCTAATCGACGAGCATCAGCCGGTGATCTGGCGAGGCCCAATGCTGAACGGCATTATTCGGCAGTTCCTCTACCAAGCTGAGTGGGGTGAGCGGGATGTGCTGGTGGTGGATCTCCCTCCCGGAACCGGTGATGCCCAACTTTCTCTAGCCCAGGCCGTTCCCATGGCCGGCGTTGTCATCGTGACGACACCTCAGCAGGTTTCACTGCAAGACGCCAGACGAGGCTTGGCCATGTTCCGCCAGATGGGAATCCCCATTCTCGGTGTCGTGGAAAACATGAGCTCCTTCATCCCTCCAGACCTGCCCGATCGTCGTTACGCGCTTTTCGGTAGCGGCGGTGGCGCGCGCCTGGCCGAGGATTACGAGGTCCCTCTGCTTGCCCAGATCCCGATGGAGATGCCCGTTCAAGAAGGGGGGGACACCGGACGCCCGATTGTGATCAGTCGTCGTGATTCGGTGAGCGCCACGGAGTTCAGCAACCTGGCTGAGACTCTCAGCCAGACGATCGCCCAGACAACCTGAAGATGTTTGCCAGTCGTGGCCGCCGCAGACAAGCCCGTGAGTGGGTGCTCTGGGGGGTTCCGATCGCACTGGTGGCCCTGTCGGGCGTCCTTGTTGTAAGTACAGAACGTCAGGCCGATACCAATCTGATCTCATACCTGCAGAACGGAGATCTCCGAACCTTCTGGCAACGCACCGGCTTCGGCGCGATGCATTGGCTCACGGGAGTGGTCGGGCTGGCCATCGCTCTGATTCTTCAACGGATCCCGCTCACCAGGCTGCGGCCTCTGCTAATTCCTGTGTATGGGCTAACGGTGGTGAGTCTCATCGCCGTACGACTGATTGGCACAACGGCCCTTGGCGCACAGCGGTGGATCAGCATCGGCGGGGTGCATGTGCAGCCGTCCGAGTTCGCGAAAATAGCGGCCATCCTGCTGCTGGGTGCGGTTCTGTCACGCCACCCAGCTGAGCGTCCCATCGATCTTCTACGGCCACTCGGAGTGATCTCGATTCCCTGGCTCCTTGTCTTCATCCAGCCGGATCTTGGGACATCTCTGGTCTTCGGAGCTCTGCTGCTGACGATGCTCTATTGGTCTGGAATGCCAATCGAGTGGGTCGTTTTGTTGCTGTCGCCTCTGCTGACAGCGCTGTTCTCAGGCCTTCTGCCTTGGGCAATGGCCGCCTGGATTCCGATGATGGCTGTCATCGCCTACCGATCTCTGCCGTGGAAGCGCCTGGCAGCCTTCGTCACACTTCTGGTGCATGGAGGAATGGCCCTGGTCACACCATGGCTGTGGCTGCATGGCCTCAAGGATTACCAGCGCGATCGGCTCGTCCTTTTTCTGGATCCCTCCCAAGACCCCCTCGGTGGTGGTTACCACCTGCTGCAGAGCACAGTTGGAATCGGTTCAGGGGGCTTGTTCGGCACAGGCCTGCTGCAGGGACAACTCACCAAGCTCCGTTTCATCCCGGAGCAGCACACTGATTTCATCTTCAGCGCCCTGGGGGAGGAAACAGGCTTCATTGGCTGCCTTTTCGTTGTGATCTGCTTTGCCCTGCTGATGGGCCGGTTGCTCCAGGTCGCCAGGAATGCGCGGAGTGACTTCGAAGCACTGGTTGTGATCGGAATCGGCACCATGGTGATGTTCCAGGTGGTGGTGAACATCTTCATGACGATCGGGCTCGGCCCCGTGACGGGGATCCCACTCCCATTTCTGAGCTACGGACGCTCGGCCATGATTGTGAACTTCATCTCATTGGGGCTCTGTCTCTCCGTGGTGCGCCAGAGCCGCAGCCTGATCACGGGACGTCGGTGAGCGAGAAACGCTTCCGTTTCGATCAACTGCGTCAACGTCTGGCGGAAGGGATGCCCTCAGGCCACTGTGATGAAGCGGGGGTGAGGCGGATGTGGTGGGCCGCACTGGAAACCCTGCAACAGGACGTACTCAGCCCAAACGAACAGGGGCTTTGGCTCGCGGCGCCCTT
Organism: Synechococcus sp. AG-670-F04; assembly: GCA_003211515.1. GTDB lineage: Bacteria > Cyanobacteriota > Cyanobacteriia > PCC-6307 > Cyanobiaceae > Parasynechococcus. Next base: position 11,152 of record QCSN01000005.1, on the reverse strand, counting down.
ACCAGCTCTGTACGAGCCCCAACTGCTCGACACCTTGCAGGGGTGGATTTGGGCACCAGAAGATCTGGAACGGCTGGCCCCAGCGGCCGTCGCATTGCCCGGAACCGGCAGCCATGACGCCACGCTCTGCAGCGAGGCGCGTTACCGCCGACTGGTTCTCGACCCGGAGGACAGCCAGGATCCGTTTCTAATCGTGATCACGCCATCCATTCAGCTCGTCATCGGCCTCCAGGGCCGAGAGGGGCAAAGGCAACTGCTGATGCGGTGTGATCCGACCACGCTGGGAGATGTTCTGGCCTTGATCGGGCGTGGCCTGCAGCAACACCATCCAGATCTCGCTGCGCAACTGCAGGAGGAGTTGCAACGGCTTGGGCCGCTCCACACCGATTCAACCCTTCCGCAGCTCTTCTGGCCTCGTCTGGCAGAGAGGCTGACAACCACGGCTCCAAGCCTCACATTTCAAACCACTGCAGGACCACCAAAAAGCAATGCTCCCGTTCGCGATGAACTCGGGCTGCTAGAGGCTCTCACCCATGAAGTCCGAACTCCCCTCGCCACGATTCGGACCTTGATCAGATCATTGATTCGTCGTAAAGACCTGCCTGCCGTGGTGATGAAGCGCTTAAAGCAAATCGATGTGGAGTGCAGCGAGCAGATCGATCGCTTTGGGCTGATCTTTCATGCGGCAGAGCTGCAGCGAGAGCCGGGTGAGGCCAGCCTTGCGCGTACCGATCTCGAACGGATTCTCCGCTCCCTTGCCACGGGGTGGACTGAACAACTGGAGCGTCGTGGAATCGTGCTGGATCTGGATCTGGAAACACCATTGCCCCAGGTGCTCAGTGATGCACGCCGATTAGAGCCCATGCTGGGCGGACTAATTGATCGTGCCTGCCGCGGCCTACCCACTGGCAGTCGGCTGCTGCTGCTGCTGCGGGCGGCGGGAGCCAGGCTGAAGCTTCAGATCCTGGTCAAACTTCCTGGGCAGGTCATCGATGAGGCCGATGAGCAACAGGAAGAACAACAGCGAAACGCCCAGGTTGGAACCGTTCTCAGCTGGGATCCAACCACCGGCAGTCTCCAACTCAGCCAGCAGGCGACGCGTCAACTGCTGGCAAGCCTTGGCGGCCGTTACCGACAACGGCGGGATCGCAATCTCACCGTGTTCTTTCCACTGGCCTCCGAACCAGAATGAAGGGGTGTGACGGATGTAACGAGGAGGTGAAACAAGGCCACGTCACGGTGCTACTTTCCAGCCATAACGGCCCGTCTGGAGTCCTGCAGCAATGACAGAATCGGCGTTGAGCGGTCAGCTTCCTCAGTTCATCGGCAGCACCGGTGGTTTGCTGAATTCCGCTGAAACCGAAGAGAAATACGCCATTACCTGGAGCAGCAAGTCAGCTCAGGCTTTTGAGCTGCCAACAGGCGGCGCCGCGATGATGAACTCCGGCGAAAACATCATGTATTTCGCCCGCAAGGAGCAGTGCCTCGCCCTGGGCACTCAGCTCCGCACCAAGTTCAAGCCCCGGATTGAGGACTACAAGATCTATCGGATCTTCCCCGGTGGCGACACCGAATACCTCCATCCTGCAGACGGCGTCTTCCCTGAGAAGGTGAATGAAGGCAGGGAGATTGTCGGCCACAACGCCCGCCGGATTGGTCAGAACACCAATCCAGCCAACATCAAGTTCACCGGTCGCAACACCTTCGACTCCTGAATCGCGTCCATCCTGCGGAATCACCGTCGTTCCCCTCGAACGTCTTGTGAGACTGGCAGGATGCCGACATGTTCAAACTTGATCGGGCCGCCTTCAGCAAGGCAGCTACAAACGGTTCCAATCTGATACCGCTGGCCGAAAGCTGGCCAGCGGATCTTGAAACCCCATTGACCACATGGATCAAGGTTGGGGCGTCCCATCCCCCCGGCGTGCTCCTTGAATCCATCGAGGGTGGTGAGACTCTCGGTCGTTGGAGTGTGATTGCATGTGATCCTCTCTGGACGGCAACTGCGCGAGTTGAGGTTGTTGAGCGGGTCTGGAGGGATGGCCGTCGAGACAGCACGGAAGGCAATCCATTCGACGCCTTGAAGGGTTACCTCAGCTCCTATCGCTGTTCTCAGCTTGCTGGTCTTCCCCCGCTCGGTCAGCTCTATGGAATGTGGAGTTATGAATTAATCCGCTGGATTGAACCCACGGTTCCGGTCCATCCGCGCGCTCACGCAGATCCGCCGGACGGCATCTGGATGCTGATGGATGCCGTCTTGATCTTTGATCAGGTCAAGCGAGTGATCACAGCTGTGGCCTATGCAGACCTTGAGCGTGGAGCCAGTGAACAGAACTCCTGGGACACAGCCTGCGATCGGATCGCGGAATTGCGGTACCGCATGAACGAACCGCTCCCCCCCATCGCTCCTCTGCCTTGGAGCCCAACACCGTGCGAACTAACGACGGTTAACAGTAATAGAAGCCGTACGGAATTCGAACATTCCGTTGAAACGGCCAGAAACCACATCGCCGCCGGTGATGTGTTTCAGCTTGTCATCAGTCAGCGACTTCAGACCCAGGTTCCTCAGCAACCGCTGGAGCTCTACCGGAGTCTGCGAATGGTGAATCCATCTCCCTACATGGCCTTCTTCGATTTCGGTGACTGGCAGCTGATCGGTTCGAGCCCTGAGGTGATGGTGAATGCGGAACCAGCTCCGGATGGCATCCGAGCTAGTCTCAGGCCGATCGCGGGAACACGACCGCGAGGAAGCACCCCTTTGGAGGACAGAGAGCTAGAAGCCGACCTTTTGGCCGATCCAAAGGAACGGGCCGAGCATGTGATGCTTGTTGATCTTGGAAGGAATGACCTCGGCAGGGTCTGTCAGCCGGGAAGTGTTCAGGTCAAGGACCTGATGGTGATTGAGAGGTACTCCCACGTGATGCACATCGTCAGCGAGGTCGAAGGCCGGCTGACGCCTGATCACGATGTCTGGGACCTGCTGAAGGCCTCCTTTCCCGCCGGAACCGTGAGTGGTGCGCCCAAGATCAGGGCGATGCAGCTCATCCATGATCTAGAGCCGGATGCCAGAGGGCCCTACTCAGGTGTGTACGGCTCAGTGGATCTCGCCGGCGCGCTAAACACAGCCATCACGATCCGAACCATGGTGGTTCAACCCGACAGCGGGGGTGGGTCGACGGTGAAGGTGCAGGCTGGTGCCGGTATCGTCGCCGACTCCAAGCCCGCTGCAGAGTTTGAAGAAACACTCAACAAAGCAAGAGGCATGCTGACTGCCCTGGCCTGCCTGAATTCATCAAAGCAATGAGCACCGCTCCGCTGCTCAAGGGCTTCGAGGTTGAACTTTTCACCGGTCGATCCTCTGGCGAAAACGTTGGTGTTTCCAGCGAAGTCATCCGGGATCTTCCCGGTTTTGTGACGGAACCTGATCGACGCAATCTCGAGTACATCACGGCTCCACTTGCCGCCTACGACCAACTGGAAGATGCACTTCTCACGCCTCGACGTGAGCTGCGTACTTGGCTGTCAGCCCGCGACCTGACGTTGTTGCCAGGCAGCACGCTGAGTTTGGGGAACCCCGAATGCTTTGAACGCTCGAACCCCAACAACCCTTATCACCAATTGATTGAAGACACCTACGGAACCAGCGTGGTGACCGCAAGCGTGCATATCAATCTTGGGCTTGAGGATCTCGAGCTTCTCTTCGCGGCCGTGAGGCTTGTGCGGTGTGAAGCCGCCTTACTGCTGGCGCTGAGCGCCAGTTCACCCTTCCTGGCAGGCAAAACAACTGGTCGCCATTCACAGCGGTGGCATCAGTTTCCCTTGACACCCCAAGAGGTGCCCCTCTTCCTCGATCATCAGCACTACATCAACTGGGTTGAGGAGCAACTCACCAGCAGTGCGATGCACAATGAGCGTCACCTCTGGACCTCAGTTCGTCCCAACGGACCGGATCGTCCTTACAACCTAAACCGTCTTGAACTCCGCATCTGTGATCTGGTGACCGATCCTGCAGAGCTGATCGCGATCACCGCATTGCTCGAACTGCGCGTCCAACTGCTGATGTTGCACCCGGAGCAATTCGACCCCCTGCGCTCCAGCAAGCTTTCAGCGGGCGAACTGCAACGACTGGCCGATTCGAACGACCAGAAAGCAGCTTCGGACAGCCTCAATGCAACGTTGAACCACTGGTCCGACGGCGCATTGATCTCCTGCAGAGACTGGATTCGTGAACTGATCCAGTCGGTTGAAGCTCTGGCTGAGTCGCAGAAGGTAGAGGAACGGCTTTCGCCCCTTGAAGGGCTTCTTGAAAACGGAAACCAGGCCATGCGTTGGCTCGAGAGTTATGCCAAGGGGCAAACGATCAGTGCCTTGCTCGCTGCGGGGACCCTCGCGATGGAGAACGAAGAGGTGGCTGCTTTGAACAAGAGCGCCGCTTTGGGATGATCATGGCCAGACATCAGTCCAGCGGAGCCTCGATGCCCGAGTCCACCGTCAACGTTCGCGAAGGCGAACAGCCCATGGCAGGTGGTGCTGACTCAGGCACAGGACGGCTCCTCCATCAGCGGCTGGAGCTGGTTGAAGAGCTGTGGCAAAACGTTCTACGCAGTGAATGTCCACCGGAGCAGAGCGAACGTCTTCTTCGGCTGAAAAAACTCACCGACCCGGTTGCACTGCAAAGCCCAGACAGCGACAGAAATACCGTCAGCGAATCGATTATCGAGCTGATCCGTGCGATGGATCTCGCTGAAGCCATCGCAGCGGCCCGTGCCTTCTCCCTCTATTTCCAACTCATCAACATCCTTGAACAGAGAATTGAAGAGGACGGCTATCTAGCGAGTCTGGTACCGAATCTCGAGCAAGGGACACTACAGAGCGGCACATTCGATCCCTTCGCTCCACCCTTAGCGAGCCAGACCGACCCCGCCACATTCGGCGAACTCTTTGAACGGTTGAGGCGACTGAATGTTCCCCCTGGCCAGGTGGAAACTCTTCTGCAGGAACTCGATATCCGTCTGGTCTTCACCGCCCACCCAACCGAGATCGTGCGGCACACCGTGCGACACAAGCAAAGGCGGGTGGCCCATCTCCTCCAGAGGCTGCAGTCGGACCGAACCCTGACCGCACCGGAACAGGACGATCTACGCCTGCAGCTCCAGGAGGAGATCCGCCTGTGGTGGCGCACCGATGAACTCCATCAGTTCAAGCCGACGGTGCTCGATGAGGTGGACTCAACTCTGCATTACTTCCAGCAGGTGCTGTTCGACGCCATGCCCCAGATGCGGCGCCGGCTGACCTCGGCTCTGAAACGCAACTATCCCGATGTGCGCTTTCCGCAGGCAGCGTTCTGCACGTTCGGATCATGGGTTGGCTCCGATCGGGATGGCAATCCCTCTGTTACGCCCGAAATCACCTGGCAAACCGCATGTTTTCAACGCCAGCTCATGCTGGAGAGATACATCAGTTCGGTTCAGGGGCTTCGCAACCAGCTGAGCATCTCCATGCAGTGGAGCCAGGTGGCTCCAGCGTTGCTGGAGTCGCTGGAAATGGATCGTCTTCGCTTCCCGGAAATTTATGAGGAACGGGCGGCCCGCTATCGGCTGGAGCCATACCGCTTGAAGCTGAGCTATGTGCTCGAACGACTTGAGCGGACACTGCAACGCAACAACCAACTCTCCGAAGCCGGCTGGCAAACGCCCCAGGAGGCTGTTCCCCAGAACCAAGAGCGGGTTTCGGTTGGTGAGGTACTGCACTACGCCGCCATTGATGAATTCCGCAGCGATCTCGAACTGATCCGCAACAGCTTGGTGAGCACCGAGCTGAGCTGCGAGCAGCTGGACACCCTTCTGAACCAGGTGCACATCTTCGGCTTCTCATTGGCGAGTCTGGACATCCGACAAGAGAGCACCCGGCACAGCGATGCCATTGATGAGCTGAGTCGTTATCTCGAACTGCCACGGCCCTATGGAGACATGGATGAGTCCGAACGGGTGCAATGGCTCCATCGTGAGTTGCAGACGAAGCGTCCTCTGATCCCTGCAGGAGTGGTCTGGTCAGACGCAACCGCCCAGACCTTGGCTGTGTTCCGGATGCTGCAGCGCCTGCAGCAGGAGTTCGGGCAGCGCATCTGCAACTCCTATGTGATCTCGATGAGTCACACCGTGTCGGATCTGCTGGAGGTTCTCTTACTGGCGAAGGACGCCGGCCTGGTGGACCCAACTGCCGAGCATGCATCTCTCCTCGTGGTGCCACTGTTCGAAACCGTTGAAGATCTGCAGCGTGCTCCAGAGGTGATGGAGGAGCTGTTCCAGTCCCAGAGGTACAGGAAGCTGCTCCCTGTTGTGGGCAGTCAGCGCCAGCCACTGCAAGAGCTCATGCTCGGTTATTCCGACAGCAACAAGGACTCTGGGTTTCTATCCAGCAACTGGGAAATTCATCAAGCTCAAATGGCGCTTCAGGAGCTGGCAAGCCGACACAAAATCGCTCTGCGCCTGTTTCACGGACGTGGTGGATCCGTCAGTCGCGGTGGCGGTCCTGCCTACCAGGCAATTCTGGCCCAGCCGAGCGGTACCTTGTCTGGCCGGATCAAGATCACGGAACAGGGTGAGGTGCTGGCGTCGAAATACAGCTTGCCTGAACTGGCGCTCTACAACCTGGAGACCATGACCACAGCTGTCGTTCAGAACAGCTTGGTGACCAACCAACTGGATGCGACACCGAGCTGGAACCAGCTGATGAGCCGACTGGCGAGCCGGTCCCGCGAGCACTACCGGGCCCTGGTGCACGACAACCCGGACTTGGTTGCGTTCTTCCAGCAGGTCACACCGATTGAAGAAATCAGCAAGTTGCAGATTTCCAGCAGGCCTGCAAGACGCAAAACAGGTGCGAAGGATCTCTCCAGCCTTCGGGCCATCCCCTGGGTTTTTGGTTGGACTCAAAGTCGGTTTCTTCTTCCCAGCTGGTTCGGAGTGGGGACCGCGCTGGCTTCGGAGGTGAATGCTGATCCAGAACAGCTTGACCTGCTCAAGCGATTGCATCAGCGCTGGCCGTTCTTCCGAATGTTGATCTCCAAAGTGGAGATGACTCTCTCCAAGGTTGATCTGGAGCTCGCCCACCATTACACGATCAGCCTTGGTTCACCCCAGAACCGAGACGCGTTCGAGCGCATTTTTGGCGCGATTGCAGACGAATATGAATTGACCCGTTCTCTAGTGCTGGCGATTACCGGGCAATCACGGCTCCTCGGTGCCGACCGGGCACTTCAACTTTCGGTTGATCTACGCAACAGAACGATTGTTCCGCTTGGATTCCTGCAGGTTGCTCTTCTGCTGCGGCTCCGTGATCAGAACCGACAGCCCCCGATGAGCGAAACACCTGGGATGGAAGAGGACCGTCGCACCTACAGCCGCAGCGAACTGCTGCGGGGAGCTTTGCTCACCCTGAACGGCATCGCGGCAGGCATGCGGAACACGGGTTGAAACCGCTTTGCTTCCCTTTTTCCAACAACCCGTGGTGCCGCGTCTACCGAGTGGTTACGTGCTTGAAACAACAGCAGTGCCAACCGCTGCTGCCCTCAATCATCTGCTCGCATCCTGCGAGGAGAGCACCCATCCAGAGCAGCATTGGGAACGTGCCCTCGAGTCCAGCCTCTGGCAGCTCAGCATCATTGAGGAATCCAGCGGAGAACTGGTGGGATTCGTCCGCGCCACGAGTGATCTCGCACTGAATGCGAACCTCTGGAATCTGTCGGCCCGTCCCGGACCGGATCAACAACAACTGTTTACGGTTCTCGTCCATCGCGCCCTGCACATTCTGAGGAGAGACCTGCCGGGGTGCAGCTTGTCGGTTTCAGCACCAAGCATTGCCATTGCAGCTCTAGAAACCAATGGTTTCGTGATCGACCCAGGCGGAATCAGAGCGATGGGGCTTCAACTCAAGTCACCCAAAACCTCGGAGTGAGTCACGAGCATGGAGGGACTCGAACCCCCGACCCTCAGAACCGGAATCTGATGCTCTATCCAACTGAGCTACATGCCCACTGATCGGCTCGAAGCCGCAGTGGAAGTTCGGCTTCTCAGCCGTCCCACAAGAGGTACCTTAACCAAAAGCCGCCCAAGGACCCATCCAGCTTCAGCAGCTGACTGTGCAGGGGTTCCGGAATCAGACCCTTCTTTCGCTGACGATCACCCAGCCGAGACTTCTGGTCATCGGCCCCAATGGCATCGGCAAGTCGAATGTGCTTGAAGCGGTGGAAGTGCTGGGCACCTTGCGGTCCCATCGTTGCAGCCATGATCGTGATCTGATTCAGTGGCAGGCCGACCGGGCCATGCTCCGTGCCTCAGTCGGCGACGGTGATCAGCTGGAACTGGAACTGCGCCGTTCCGGAGGACGACTCGCCCGTCGAAATGGGAAGGCGCTGGAACGCCAGCATGACCTCATCGGCCCACTGCGGTGTGTCGGATTCAGCGCACTGGACCTTGATCTGGTGCGAGGCGAACCGGCTCTCCGGAGGCAATGGCTTGATCGCGTCGTGTTGCAGCTCGAACCGGTCTATTCCGATCTGATCAGTCGTTATGGCCGCCTGCTGCGACAGCGAAGTCAGATATGGCGCCGTTTCGGCAACTATGGGATCGAGGAGCGGGGTTCCCTGCTCGATGCCTTCGACATGCAGATGGCGCTGGTGAGCACTCGAATTCATCGCCGGCGCCTGCGTGCTCTCAACCATCTCGAACCGATCGCCCAGCGGTGGCAGAGTCATCTGAGCCGCGGCCACGAAAAGCTTGAGCTGAGCTACAGACCCGGCAGCAAACTGGACGCCAACGAAGCCGAAGAACCCTGGCGACTCTCGATCGAAGAACAACTTAAACAGCAACGCCCCGAGGAAGAACGTCTCGGTAGCTGCCGGGTTGGTCCGCATCGGGATGAGGTTGCTTTCCTGCTCGGGGGAAGTGCAGCCCGGAGGTTTGGTTCGGCAGGTCAGCAGAGAACACTGGTGCTAGCGCTGAAGCTGGCTGAACTGGAGCTGGTTAGCCAACGCTGCAGCGATCCTCCGTTGCTCCTGCTAGATGATGTGCTGGCTGAGCTCGACCCAGATCGCCAGCAGCTGCTTCTCGAGGCAGTCGGGCACTCTCACCAGTGCCTGATCAGCGCCACCCACCTCAACGCATTTGAAGGCGGTTGGCGTCAGCACGCCCAAATTCTGGGTGCAAGAGAACTGAGTCCAGAATTGAATGTCGGATAAGGTGCATGGGCTTTTTTTCGCAGTTGATGAAGCAGAGCCTCACTGACTTGCATCCCAACCCGGGATGGCGAGGCACTGAATCCGGCCATCCCGACTCAGACTTGACCACCGCGGCCACCGACATGGTGGGAAAGCACTGCATCCTCGAGCTCTACGACTGCGATCCAAACAAGCTGAACGACGAAGCTTTTCTCAGGACCACCATCACAAACGCTGCAAAACGTGCTGGTGCAACCCTTCTGAACCTGATCACCCATCGGTTCGAACCCCAAGGCGTCACCGGTCTTGCACTCCTCGCGGAGTCCCACATCTCGATTCACACCTGGCCTGAAAACGGCTATGCCGCAGTGGATGTTTTCACCTGTGGCGATCACACCATGCCTGAGCAGGCCTGCAAGGTGATGCGTGATGAGCTGCAGGCCGGCCGGCATGCACTCCGTAGTTTCCTGCGGGAGACACCGGCCTCGGTAGGCAGCGAACCACGAACGCCAACACCACTGTCTCTTTCGATCTGAACGACCGGAGGGGTCGTCTCAGGGGCGGTTCAACTTGCCACTCACCAACCCCTCCAGGTCCATGCTCACCGAGGTGAAGCCGAATGCACGGATCTCGTCCACCAACGGCTCCCTCTCTGCCAGGGCAAACAGATCGCCGATCCGGTCTTGCGGGACCTCCAACCGGGCCGCCAACCCCTGGCAGCGAACTCGCACCCGCTCAAAACCCCGTGCGATCAACCAGGCCTCCGCAGCCCCCACACGCCTAAGCCGCTCTGCAGTGATTCCTTCACCGTAGGGGAAGCGAGATGCCAGACAAGGCTGAGCAGGCTTGTCCCACCAAGGAAATCCCAACGCCCGCGAAAGGGCACGGATGCTGTTTTTGCCGATCCTCAGTTCCGCCAGCGGTGATCGAACTCCCCGCTCTTGAGCCGCCTTAATACCTGGACGGTGATCACCGAGATCATCGAGATTGACGCCATCCATCACCTGCGCACCCCCGGCTTCGAGAACAATTTCTGAAAGCTGGGTGTGCAGTTCTCGCTTACAGGCGTAACAACGGTCCTTCGGGTTGCTTGTGTAATCGGGGTCGGTAAGTTCCCGGGTCGCGCATTCCCGATGGGGGATTCCGATCCAACGCGCCTGTGTTCGCGCTTCTTCCAGCAGATGAGGGGCAAGAGCTGGTGAAACACCCGTTACTGCAAAAGCACAATCACCCTGCTGTTCAAAAGCAATCGCTGCCACAAGTGTGCTGTCTACCCCACCGGAATAAGCAACGCATGTGGGGTGGTTTGCAGCCATGAACTGCCGCAGGCTGAGAAGCAGATCCTCATCCTTTGGCGTGAGCGCCTCCTGCAGCCGAAACATCGGTGGGTGAAACGGAATGATCTAGTTAGGCTCCAACGGTAAGAGCTGCCTTCATGCCACGAAGCATCGGCATCGTCACGGCGGCTGACAGCCGCGAGCGCAGTCATGGACAGCTGCACATCTACGACGGTGAGGGAAAAGGCAAAAGCCAGGCTGCCCTTGGAGTTGTGCTCCGAACAATCGGTTTGGGGATCTGCGAACAACGCCGCACGCGGGTCCTTCTGCTTCGTTTTCTGAAAGGGCCTGGTCGGGCTTACGACGAGGACGCGGCGATTGAAGCTCTCCAGCAGGGCTTCCCCCACCTAATCGACCACCTCCGCACAGGTCGTGCCGATCACTTCACAGCGGATGAGGCCACCCGCTTCGACCGGGAAGAAGCGGAACGGGGATGGGTGATCGCCAAGGGGGCGATCGCCAGTGCCCTTTATTCCGTTGTGGTGCTTGATGAACTCAACCCCGTTCTCGAGCTCGGACTGCTGGATGTCAATGACGTCGTCCGCACGTTGGCGAACCGTCCAGCCGGGATGGAAATCATTGTGACCGGTCGGGCTGC
>QCSN01000004.1 GCA_003211515.1 Synechococcus sp. AG-670-F04 | reverse complement strand
AACGACCAATCGGCCACTGCAGAAACACAAGCAGGGTGAGTTGGAAAGCGATCAAGGCCCCGCTGACACTTTCTGATAGACCTGGTCGGTCCAAAGCTCCCCGGACCAGGTCGATGGGCAGGGCGCTTTGCTCAAGCGAGAGGATGCCTGTGGCCACGATGCTGATGGCCAGAACAGGCAGCAAAGGTGTCAGCCAAGAAAAGATCTGACGAAGCTCAAGCGAGGATTGACGGCTCTGATTCCTCTGAAAGGTTCGTTGATCGGCCAAAGGCTTGATGCTCACCAACACCAGCAACAACATCATGCAGACGGCTTCAACTCCGTAAATCAGGCGGAGATGACCTGCTGCAGCTGCAAGGGTGCCAAGGAGGGCGCCGATTCCGAAGCCAAGTGCATCAGCACTCCTGACCAGGGCGTACCCCCGTCCTGATGGCATGGCTCCACAGCTGAGCGGAACCGAAAGTTCGATGGCGGGCCAGTACAGACCCGCAGCAGCTCCCAAGAGGATTTCTCCGACAACGAAGCTGCTGTAGTTGCTCGATTGGAACAGTGTGATGTCGGCGATCACAGCCAGGAGGGTTGTGGCACGAACCGGCCAAGAGCACCGCAATCCACGGTCCAGCAAGGCCCCGCTTAGGAAACGAACGACCGTTCCCACCAATGCTGATATCGCCAGGCCACTACCGACCTGGCTTGCAGAGAAATCAATCGCGTGGAACACCATCGGTGTCATGAACACCACTCCACCGGCTCCGATCGACGCCAGAAGCCGAAGCTGTGTCACATTTCTCAGAGCTGGTGGAAACTGGTTCCACCACTGCAGAGGATTCAGCGTTGTTACGCGGGCGCTCGACAGGACGACGACTCGCAATGGGATTGATGAGCAGTCTGCTGCTCTTCAGCCTTGGACTGTGGCCTCTACGTGCAGCAGAGAGCCTGGAAGTTGAAATCGATGGCGTTGTTCTCCCGATCACCGTCGCTGAGCTTGGTCGCTGGGTCCGCTCCGGCGGACGAACTCGCTCCGAGCTCACCTCTTGGTTGATGCTTTTGGATGCTGAGAGCCGGCAGGGTTTGATTCGATTGCTAGAGGCCCCGGTTCTGACGCAGGGAAGCCTCGGACAACAGATGTTGAGAAGCTGGGCGGCAGTCCCGCTTCTGGATGCATTCGGAGATCTTCTGCGCGTGGAAGATGTCCAACGGGTCAGCAGCGAGCAGGTGCTTGCTGTTCTCGAGCATCTGCTGCGCAGCAAGCCGAGTGTTTCCGTGTTGGATGTGCTTGAAGCGTTGCCCAGTGAGAAAGTCCGTTTGGATTTGGATGCTCTGGTGCTGGCTGCCAGTCGTTGGCGACGTCAGATGAGACGGCATCAGGGCCTAACGGCGAGCCTGGCCCGCTCGAAGGCCCAGCTCTTGCCAAAAGCGTCCGCTGGAGAGCAACTGGACACCACTGCCATGCGGACGGTGGTGCTCTCCGCCCCCCATCGCCCGCAAGGATTGCGAGTCCAGATCTGGCCCGGCTCCCCAGAGTCGCCTGATCAGAGCTCCTGGGTTCTTCTGATGCCAGGCCTGGGCGGTGACCCTGAGCATTTCCATTGGTTGGCGCACGCCATCGCGGCAAAGGGTTGGTCTGTGGCAGTGCTCGATCATCCCGGCAGTGATGCGGCTGCCGTTCAGGCGCTGCTGGAAGGACGTCGCCCATTCGTTGGTAAGCAGGCTCTTTTGGAACGCATCAAGGACCTGGAGATCGCGCTGCATGCTCAGCGTTCCGGTCAGCTGCCGGTCGAGGGGGATCAGGTGGTCCTGATCGGTCATTCACTTGGTGCTCTCACGGCTCTTCTCGCTGGTGGAGTCAGTCCGGTGGATGGCCTCAGAGAGCGCTGCAACCTCGCTTTGGAGGATTTGCCCCTCACCAACCTGTCGCAATTGCTCCAGTGCGAGTTGGCGGCAAGTGGGGTGTTGACCGCTCAACCCCTGACCTCCTCGTTGCGGGCTGTCGTCGGAATCAACAGTTTTGGAAGTCTTGTTTGGCCAATGTTCCAGGCAGGACACCTTGAGCAGCCTTTGCTTCTGATGGGTGGAACGTTGGACCTGATCACCCCTCCGCTCAGTGAGCAACTCGCATTGTTGTCAGCACTAGGGGGGCATCCCGCCAGTCGCGCTGTGATTGTCGAAGGCGCAAGCCATTTTTCCCCGATCCGTGTTGAAGGCCAATCGGCTGGAGGGTCGGGCAATGATCTGTTTCGGTTGAGCGAGGAACTGGTCGGTGTCCAGCCTCTTGAGGTTCAACGGTTGCTGTCAGAGGAGCTGATCCTTTTTCTTCAGCAGGTTGAAGCGGCTGAGCCGATGGGTTCTTCCCGGCATTTGCGTTCCGGCTCGATCCGCTGGCACCGGCTCAATCGGCGAGACGCCGCCCGTCTGGTTCGGGAAAATCAATAACGGATCCGAGGATCAAGGGCTGCCACAAGCAAGTCCACCGCCACACTCACCAACACAACGAGCGCGGCAATCACCACGACAATTCCCTGCACCACAGGGTAATCACGTTGGTTGATCGCCTCTTGCAGCCGCAGCGCAATGCCTGGCCATGAGAACGTCACCTCGATCAGCAGCGCTCCCCCGATAAGAGACGCCACAGTGATTCCCGCAATGGTCAATACAGGTAGGAGCGCATTGGGTAGCCCGTGCCGAAGAATGACCTGACGTTCGGTCAGGCCGCGGCTGCGTGCCGCTTCGACGTAATCGTTACGCAGGGTTCTTCTGAGGTTCAGGCGGAGTGCCGTGGTGAAGGTCCCACTCAAGAGCAGCGCCAGAGTGCCTGCTGGAAGGATGAGGTGGCGAATGGTGCCTCGAAGTCCTGTCCAATCGCCACTGCGTAGGCAGTCGAAGAGGTAAAAACCGCTTCCATCAGGCGGAAGAAGGCTCGGTGGGAAGCGACCACCCACAGGCAACCAGCCAAGACTCACTGCAAACAGGAGTTGCAGAAGCATCGCTACCCAGAAAGGGGGAAGTGCATAGGTCCCGAGGCCATAGAGCCGGCCACTGAGATCGATCTTCCCCTCCGGACGTGCAATGCCGCTAAAGCCAATGCTCAGACCGATGATGGCTGCAGCGATCAGGGCGATCACGCTGAGTTCAAGGCTCGCAGGGAGGGTGCGATTGATGATCGAGCGCACCGGCTCCTGGTTGATCAGCGCCTGACCAAGATCACCCTGAAAAAGGCCCTGCAAGTAGTGCCAGTATTGGTCGAAGAGGGACTGATCCAGGCCCAGTCTGGCCCTCATCTCTGCTTTTGCGTCAGCAGGAGCACGGCTTCCAAGAACGGCATCCACCGGGTCTCCGGGCGCGACCCGCAGCAGCAGAAAGACCAGGGTGGCGATCAGCCAAAGCATCAGAGGCGCAAGACCGAGCCTTGTGGCGCTGTAACGCACCAATTCGCGAGCGCGTCCCATCAATCCATCCTTCTCAACTGGTTCAGGCGAACTCGCCCGCTGCCATCAAAACGGGGTTGGCTGATCGAGGTTTGGCTCCAGGCGCGGGGTGTCTCCAACCAAACTGGAATGTACGCCGATCCTTCGGCCGTGAGATCTTCCAAACGGTGCAGGGGATCCAAGCGCGCCTTACCCCTTAAGACGTCACTGCTGCGCAGGGTGTTCTGCAGTCCAGGGGTCGACCAGAAACTTCCGCTGATTGCGGCTTCTCCCTCCAGGCAGATCTCGCCATTCGCCTTCAAGCAACTCAGTAACGGTGTGAGGTAAGCCTCTGGATCGGGATAACTGCCTCGCCAATCGAGCATGACGGCTTTGAAGGCCCCCTCTCCCAGCTGCCTGTACACCGTTGTTGATTCCACACCGTCCAATGTGATGTTCATGCAATCCGGTAGGTCTCGTTGCACCTGTGCTTGCCAGGTCAGTGCGAAGAGTTTGTCGGCTGGAACATTGGTGCGGAATGTGAGCGGGATGCTGAGGACACGGCCGTTGCAGTAGCCGCTTTCACGCAGCAGGCTGCGTGCTGCTTCGGGGTTATGACTGGGCCAGCTGGGGCGGTTGCCGCCGGGAAGGCTGGGGGGCACTAGCGATTGCAGGGGTTGACGCAGGCCATAACTCACACGCTTGCTGATTTCCAGGCGATCGAGGCTGAGGGCCAATGCCTGCCGCAGCTTGCGATCGTTCAGCGGTTCAACATTGCTAAGCAGAGTCACGTACCCAATTCCCATCGCCGGACCCCGGCCTTCATGCAGTTGCCCTCGCTGAGCCATGTTGTGCAGGGCGTGCCGCTGGTCTTCATCAATGGAGGCCGACAACAACACATCAACTTCGCCACTGGTCAAGGCACCGAACAGAGCGGTGGAGTTGCTGAGGGTGATCAGATCCAGTCCGTCGTTACTCGGTTGCGTGTCCCAGTAGTTCTGAAAAGGCTCCAGGCGTTGTTGATGCTCGCTGAAACTGGTCAGTTTGTAGGGCCCAGTTCCAACGAAACGATCGTGCAGAAATCGATCTTTGTAATTGAGATAAGCCTTCGGAGAAATTGGGGTGAGATTCACCGAAGTGAGCAAGCCTTCTAAAGAAGTGGATGGACGATTCAGCTTCAACACCAGCCGATAGCGGCTAGCAACTTCAACCGCTGCAATCCGATCACCCACGACATAACTGAGGGTTCCGATGTCCAGAAAGCGGCGGATGCTGAAGGCCATTGCCTCAGCATCGAAATGGCTGCCGTCGTGGAAGAGAACGTCCCGGCGCAGAGGAATGGAGATGGTGAGACCGTTGTCGCTGATCTCCGGGGCAGAAGAGGCGAGACGTGGTGTTAACTCTCCTTGTTGATCAAGTCTGTAGAGGGTGTCCCCAAGTGCACTCAGCAGCTGAGTGGTCCCAAGCGTGCTCGCCTGTGCAGGATCGAGGGAACTGATTTTTCCCAAGGAAGCGACGGTCAACCTCGATTGATTAGCGGGCGGCTGGCAAGCCACCTGGGCAAAAGCAAATAAAAGAGTCGATGCAACTCGCAGAAGGCCGCATTGAAATTGGATCTGATCGGACTTCAAATCTCCGTCCGAGTAAACAGAGGATATTTAACAGCTGATTAGGTCAATTTGCTCCAACGGAATCTCGAACACGGGAGAACCCCCCTTCGGGTCGATTGGCCATCGACGCACCCAGCAACGGTCGTGTTGATCGTCGATTCCGATCACCTGAAAGGTCCCTTCATCGCTGCGCAGGTTGACACAGTCACCTTGATGCAGATTCATGATCGGAGGCTGGTCCGAAAGGCTGCAGCCTTGAATGACGACCGTCGGCATGGCGTTCGGTATGAACCGTTGAATGCACAGTTCTGAATTAACAGACCTGCACCTTGATCGATCTTGACACTTTGATCGCTCGGTTGGAGTTCATTTCAGACCTTCTGCGCAGGGCTGTTGAGTTCAAAGGCACCCGAGATGAGCGGCCAGTCCGGAGACCTCCGGCATTTCTCTGATCATCTGTAGAGCATCATTCATTCGACCCTGACTGACTTCATGGGTGATCACCACGATTTCAGCCCCGGCATCCGTTGCGTTGAACTGCACGATTGACTGGATTGAGACGTTTCGATCGCCGAAACAGCTTCCGATCCGTCCAATGACGCCGGGAGTATCGGATGTGTTGAAACGCACGTAATGCCTCTGGCGGATCTTGTCGGAATCGACCAGTTCACAATTGCGCCAGCTTCCCGCAGCAAGCAGTGGATCAAGGCTGCCTCTGCCGTCGGCACTGGCCTGTTTGATTCCCGCGATGTTGAGGATATCGGCCACAACGGCAGAGGCCGTTGGCCCTTCACCGGCTCCTGGCCCGTAGAACATCACCCGACCGATCGGGTCACCTTCCACAAGAATGGCGTTGTTCACGCCATGCACCCCGGCGAGAGGATGGTCTTTGGGAACCAGGGTGGGTTGCACGCGCAGAGACAGCGGCAGAGGCGCATCTGAGGAGGCACCTTCCATCCGTTCTGCAACGGCCAATAATTTCACCCCATATCCCAATTGGTTTGCGTATTCCACATCCCTGCCCTGCAGTTGGCTGATCCCATCTGTTGGTACGGCGCTGCGGTCAACGGCTCCCCCGAAGGCCAGGGTTGAAAGGATGGCGATCTTGTCCGCAGCGTCCAGGCCGTCGACATCAGCCGCCGGATCCGCTTCGGCATACCCCAGACGCTGCGCTTCGGCCAGAACCTCTGCGTAAGCCACTCCCTCGTTGGCCATGCGGGTCAGGATGTAATTGGTTGTGCCATTGATGATCCCGCTGACGCGATCAATCCTGTTCCCACCAAGGGATTGCTTGAGCGGCTCAATGATCGGGATGCCTCCGCCGACGGCTGCTTCGATCAGAACGTAGACACCGGCTTCTGCAGCCGCTTGCGCAATCTCCTGGCCGTGTCGTGCGATCACCGCTTTGTTGGCCGTTACAACTGATTTGCCTGTTTTGATCGCTTGCATGATCAAGCTGCGTGCTGGTTCGATCCCACCAATCACTTCAACTACAACATCAACGGAGGGGTCTAAAACCACCGCCTGGGGGTCAGTTGTCAGGAGTCCCGCAGGCAGTTCGATCGGTCTGGGGCGGCTGAGATCCCTCACTGCAATGCGTCTGAGTTCAAGGTCAGCCACCAGAGGGTGACGCTCCTGGGGAGACAACAGGATTGACGCCACACCACCACCGACAGTGCCCAGACCCAGCAGCCCGACGCCGATCCTTGAAACCATTCCCGTTGATCCGCACTGTTGACAGCCCACCGACTCTATGAATCGGTGGGCTCTCGATCGTCAGCTGGTCTGGGCTCGGGCCTGAGCTTGCATCATCCGCAGGATATTGAGGAACCCATTGGCCCTTGATGGCGTCAAACTTGCCTGTAGCCCTGTCGCTTCAATGAAAGCCGGATCGACGGCCTGAACTTGCTCGGGAGTGAGCCCGTCCAGACCTTGAATAAGGAGTGCCAGTAAACCCTTGGTGATCAGGGCATCAGAATCGCCGCGCCAGTGCATAACGCCATTCTCAAGTTCTCCACGAACAAACACTTGGGAGACGCATCCTCTGACGCGTATGTCATCCGTCTGTTCCTCCGTCGGTAGGGGCTTGAGTTTTTTGGCGAGCCAGAGAACGTACTCGTAGCGTCGTTTTGGGTCTGCAGTGCTGCCCAGTCGTTCCACCATCTTGTCCAAAGCCTCACTGCCGGTCTGGGTGGCCATGGCTTTGATCAGATGCGTCGACGTCGCACGCTAACCAGCAAGCCGACCATCGCCATGATGAATGGACCTTGTACGACTTCATCGATTCGGACACGTCCTGAGCTAACTGGGATTTCCAAGTAGTCACGATGGCCTGGGCCACCATCGACCTGAAGCTCATGGCGTCCGTCTTTCACGTCGCTGAGGTCAAGCCGGAGCAGCCCATTGGTGTCAGTGCGTCCGAGTTCAGGACCAGGACTTCCGTCGTCATTCAGCAATCTGATAACAGCGCCGGTGGCAGGTTTTCCGTTGGAGAATTCGCTTTTCAGCTCGAGTTCACCCTCCAAATACCCCAGAGCAGTTTCAATTTGGTGGGCCTGGGATGGTGCCCCGATAGCTGCTGCTATCAGCAATGTCGCAAGAACGGATCGCATCGCAAGGCAGTTTGAATGCTCATGATGCGGCGGGGATTCCGGGCCTGCCAGCTCCCTGTTCCGTGATCCACCCATCAAAAGCCACATCCCACGCATCACGGGGAAGCGCTGTGTCTCTCAAAAAAGCCGCTTCGATTACAACAATCGCTGGTACAGCTCGCCAGTCAGGTTGAGCGCGTAGACGGTCATAAAAACCGCCGCCATACCCCAAACGAATGCCATAGCGATCCACCGCAAGCGCAGGAACAAGCATCAAAAAGAGGTCTGATGCGGAGAGATCTCGATCGCCGCAGGGAGCAGGGATGCCACAACCATCGGGTTTCAACGCTGATTGGCCCCACTCACGAAAAACCATGGATCCGTCCTGACCGGAAAAGGGAAGAGCGATGTTGTAGTGATTTCGGAGGAATCGAAGGTCAATCTCCCCCGCTAATGGCCAATACAGCCCAAGCCAAGCCTCAGAGGAGGCAGACAAAGCCCAGTGACCAACCTGGTCAAGAACGAGCCGATCAAGAGCATTGATTCGGTAGGGCTGTTTGTGTCGTTGGTCGCGGTACTGCTTGCGCAGCTCCTTCTTGATCATCACGGAACTGTCATTGCAGATAAGAGGGGTCTGTTCAGAGGCCATGGACAAGTGAGTTCAAATCACACTGTTCCGTGGGTGGAAACATCAAAACTTTGCAGTGAAGCGTTGTTGTGTTGTTGTGCTTTTCCGGGGTGGGCTTAGCGAATGATTCCAAGCTTGGCTGAAGTCGACAATGGAACGGAAGCGTTTTTCGATCCCACCCTGAAGGCAGATTTAGGAGCTTGATGGATTTCAGGGAAAACGGCGTGACTTGAGCATCAAAAAACCCTGTCACGAGGGTGACAGGGTCGGATGGAACTTATTTTTGAATTAGAGGAAAATCATTGGATCTACCCTCCCGAATCAGTGGGTGATCAATCCTCAGCGTCGTCTTCAGCACCAACTGGAATCAGACGAATAGCTTTTTTACCCAATTTGATCTGAAACTCATCGCCAGGGCTGAGGTCCAACATCGCTGTGTAGGCCTTGCCAACCAGCAGATTGCCATTTCCCTGGACCGTGGCTGTATAGCTGAGCTTGCGACCACCCTTACCAATGGCCGCTCCACCTGAAGCCAAGTTAACGCCTTTGGCTTCCAGTAGAGCTTCATAGAACGCTGTGAAGTTCAGACGATCGCCACCATCTTTCTTGGACGAGACGTATCCACAAGCCCGAACAAGGTCGGACTTAGAGACGTCACCCAAGTCCTTCACCTTTGCGAGGAGGTCGGCACCAGTCAGCATTGATTAAATCCCCAATGGATGTCTAATTCATAGCGGATTGCTGAGCATGCTGTCAACGATTAATCCCATTAAATGAACAGCCTGCCAACTTTCAAAGACTGGTTTCTGTCGCTGGGTGCAGGGCTTCAAATATGCGTTCAGCTGGCTGACTGACTGCTGGCGTCACCGTTACAAATATCGTCAAATCCCTTTATTCGCAGTGGTTCTCATTGAATCAAAAACGAGCCACTACCTTCTCATTCAAAATATTTGGCCATGGTTGGATTTGCCGTACAGGTGGCTTTTGAAGCTTGAATGCTTGGCTGAGTCGATACGGAGTCAAGGATCTTCAAAAATCAATGGTTATGAAGGGGCTCCGGTCGAGCCGTGGTTTTCTTCCAAATCAGTTGTGCGGATCGCCGGCTGCAAGCGCATGCTCCTCTGGGTGTGATCGACAGGCTTGTCCTTAATGGTTGGCTGAGAATGCATCACTCGAATCTTCACCTGGCTATGGGATGAGTCCCTTTCATCGCGGCAGAGACCTAGATATCTATGAGCGATTCCGTGAGGATGACTATCACATCCCTCCCTCATCCACGATCCCTACATAGATCAATCAAACAGAGGGTTGAGAGACATTCCTTCGTGGCTTACCACGTACACCAGAGGTGATTAGAACACCTTAGTCAAAAACTGAAAGCAACTGCATGCTTCGACCTTTCGCTGATCAAGCTCATTCTTGACTGAATCCAATCAATATACAGAATGATTGTTGTTTGGACGGTCAACGGGTTTGGTTCGTCTCAAGCTGTGTGCTGACTTGACTGCTTGAAATTGATTGTCGCGTCAGTCAGTCAATCAAGTACCACTTTTTAAATGAGTGTGTATTGAAGGATTTGGATGGAAAGGTGATTGATTTTCCATGATGTTCGCCTTCCCAAACGGCGTCATTCGCGAGAAAACCACCATGTGACCCTCTTGGCGACGAGCAGGATTAAATGTCAGATCAACGTCCATGGCTCTATTTCTGCGCTTAAGCAAAAACAGCGGAATGCCAGTGTGCTCGGCGTCTGCGGGTAATTTTTTGCGATTTATTCTCGTACATGTCCTGGGATTTGATATCAATTGGCGACCTTTGGTTTCATTGGTATTAGGCTGTAAAGGTTGCGTGCGATGGAAGATTAAGCGGCCTTTCGTGTAATTGTTTGCTGCGTATGCGAAAGGCATAATCGAGGGACTTTCTTTTTTAAAGGTAAAGTCGTCATATTGCCTTCTACGTATTTATTGAGCGTAAGAGTATTGTAGCCTATGGAGCTTAAATGCTTGGTAAAAGCGAAGACACTAAGTAATTATTTTATTTTCAAGCGAAACATTGTGAAGAG
This sequence comes from Synechococcus sp. AG-670-F04, assembly GCA_003211515.1. GTDB lineage: Bacteria > Cyanobacteriota > Cyanobacteriia > PCC-6307 > Cyanobiaceae > Parasynechococcus. The sequence continues at coordinate 67,335 of QCSN01000004.1, read as the reverse complement.
GATAAGCCGCCAACCAAGTCCTCGAAGCATGGCCATAAAATGACGTGTTCTGTGCTTCTGAATTCGTTGAAGCTTGATTTTTGGCCGAAGAATTGAGGCGTTTTAGTTGGTCGTATATTCAAATATTTTGATCATAGTTGAAAGAGTACATATTTTTTGGCTTTATTCTTTTGCTTCGAGCTAAGGTGAAATTAATTTTTTGCCATTTGATTCTCTCTTTGAGCTGTAATTTGATAGAATCAGTGCATTGTTCAAGCAGATTTGCGTTTGACAAGTGTATTGAGTCTGCGATAATGGATGGCGATGACTATTCAATACGTGGAATTATCGCGTCATTAGGAAAGAATTCTTCGAATACGCAGATTCTGTCTGCCCAGCGCTTCTCAGCTTCAAGACGCATCAAGTGATTTCGCACCCAAATCAAAGAATCCATGTCAATCGGCTGGTTGTATTTGCGTCGCTGTGTTTTCACCCAATCGTCTTTGTTGGGAGAAGAATTCATGCCTGCCCTTTCACTTAACATCAATCTAAGTGAATGTTTTGTTCCCACCCAGACTGTTATGTCCTGTAAGTATCATGCAATACAAAAAGTATCCAATTCGTTCTCGAATCAAGCAATTTAAGAGGAGCTTTAAAGTTCTGGTATTAGCTTTAACTCGATCGACCGATCGAGGTTGGTCAGGGTTGAGCTCTGTTCTGGGCTATTGCTATAGCTGGAATGTCTTTCGTAGCTTTTTTATTAAGCTCTTGGTGCTTCGTAGAAGCAAACTTTTTCGATTGATCCTTGATCAGCTTGATTGTTGTGGTTGGCCATAGTCAAATTTGACAACACCAGCTTTTGACGTGAACAAACCCCAATCTTTATTTGCTATGCAACGGAAATCAAATCGTCTTTTAAGTGATGGTCGGTGCGATTGCCTTTGGACCCTTATAGGTCACACCTGATCTCTTTCTCCTCCTCATTTAATTATGATTGGATCCAGGAAGCTGATCGATTCGAGAAGTTTCGTTCAACGATCTTGTTATCCAGCGGAGTATAAGATTCTTGTCAAAGAAAAAGAGCGTGCCGTACCGGCACGCTCTTTCCAACAACATCCACAGGCTTCCCAGTCCCTGCGGTTGGTATATTATTACATATTGGGACATTTAATATCGCACTGATTGGCAAGTGTGCTTGTAGTGATTAAGGGAACTAATCAGAGGATCTTTGCGCTGACGTGCTGTGCTGAGGTTGTTTTTTAGTCGCCTATATTTGATACAAGGCTGTTTAAAAAATTGTGGAGTTGACAACTTGACCAATTCATCAATAAAGGGGGGATATTGATTTTAGTTATCTTTAGGAGAAATACCTTGCCTCTACTTATTTTTTTCTTTTCCGAAGTTGTTGTAAATAGTGATCTTGTACCACTTTTCTGGGCAAATGCTGATTGCCTGCAACGAATCGCCTGTCGTTGCAAGGAAGGTCTTTGTTGTTGGCGTGAAATCAAAATAATTAAGTATCGGATCTAATTGTTTGTGTCTAATGGCTTGACTTAATCCGACCATTGGGCAGATTTGTTGTGAGCAACATACAGCAATGATTAATTTGGATTGCTGATAACGCATGAATTAAGGGCAATGATCAATGCATTGTGTAGGAATCCTAGACTGATCGACATCTTTGAAGAGGTCGATCAGTTTTTATTCGTAATGCCTTGTTCTATCCCAGGTTGGCAGTTGAAAAGGAGGTCTTGCAAAGAAAGATAGGTATTAAAATACTGAAAATATTTGTTGCAATATGATCAATTGTAGGATGGAATCAATGAAGAAATTCAGATATTTGAGTATTTCGGCATCGCTAAATAAGTGTTGATGTTATTAACTCTAAAGAAATATTTGCATGCGCTGTATCGAAAATTGTGCTGGTTTTTCTAGCTCCTCGTCCAGTTCTTTTTGATGACCTCCATCACTTGAGGCCCAGTGCTTTTTGCAAGGCGCTCCTCTCGCAATGCTTTCAGAATAAGCGTGCCAGCCAAATTATAATCGCCATTCTTCTCGGACTGAGCTTTGGCTTGGCCATAGTATTCAGCAGCCTGTGTTAAGTGGTCGGCTGTAGTCTGTTCGTAGGTCATCGGAACGTTGGTGCTTGTCAGTTGAAAGACTTATTGGCTTCCTCTCCTCTAATTCCGCCTTTAAGTCTTCGCCACTGTATATCATTTCGAGAGGAAATGGCTCTATGAAGTTCTGGACTGCTTGCTTTAGCCCTCCCTAATCCACCATGGCTGCATGTTGACCAGCGCAACCTGCAGTCTGGAGTGGTTGCGTCGCTCTCTTCCCAGCCATCGTTTTCTCCGTATTCGTCGTAAGGCATCTCGGCGACACCAGCAAAGCAGCCTGGCTCGATGATTCTTTGTCAGACGAACGAATGCAAGTCAGCTCAGCGGTTTCGCTGCCCGAGCTGGTAGTGCATGGACTTTTGGCTCCTGAACAATTCGCTGCAACGCCAATTCTGCAACGAGTGATCTCTCACGTCGGGGGTCTGGATCGCTTGAACTGATGCCTCAGACCTCAAGTCCCCAAATCTTGAGGATTAGCGTTGTCATCAAATTAAAAGCGACTGCCGCTTCGAAAATCATGTGGAGGCGGCTCGCAGTTTCAATTTTGATCCCCTGCACTGTTTTGGCAGCGTTGCATGCATGAGGGGTTGGAGGTTCTTAAGGTCTCTTCTTAGTCGTCAGGGCATGATGTGTGGAGTCTTGGAGGGGGATTCCTTTCATTGTTGCGTTCCGGGTTAGCGCTGGAACCAACCCGTCAGTGCCACTGCCAAAGCGTCAGCTGCGTCGTCAGGCCTTGGTGGATCATTCAGATTCAGTTCGCGCATCACGGCTTCCAGAACTTCGACCTTTTCAGCATGGCCAAAGCCCGCTAGGGCCAGCTTGATCTGCATCGGAGGAAATTCCACGGTCGGTATTTTAAATCGTGCCAATGTCATCATCACGACACCTCTTGCCTGGACAACACTGATTGTGTTGCTTGATCGATAAAAAAAGAATTTTTCAACAGCAGCAAGTTCGGGTTTCCAATTTCGAATTAACAGGCGCATGTCGCGAGCAATTTCGACCATACGGTCTCCGTCGCTCTGGCCTGAATCTGTTCTGATGATTCCACAGTCCAGCATGCGTTGACGGCCACCAGCTGTGTCAATAACTCCATAGCCAACCCTGGCGAGGCCAGGGTCAATTCCAAGAATAATCATTCACTGCGGCCGGAAAGTTGGCTAGATGCATGCTGAATTCTTCTCTCCTTAACGCTTGAATCTCACTCTGCTTCAGCTTCACTCGCACTTCAACGGCTGATTGTTGCCTCGTCTTGATCTTGCAATCAGGCCGCCACCGCTAATTCGAACTCACTCTTGTCCCCGCTTTCGCTTCGTTCAAACACCTTGCAGAACACTTTCACCACGCGATCTCCTGAATCGACCTGCTCCAAGGGGTCTTTGCGAAGCCGGTGGCGCAGGCAGCAGGACGCAACCCTGGCCACGTCCTCCTCGCTGACTTCAGTGCGACCTTCGAAGGCTGCTAGGGCCCGGGCAGCCCTATTCGTAACGATGTCGCCGCGCAGACCATCGACGTCCAGTTCGCCGCAGACTGCCGAGATCCGCAGGCGTAGGTCTTCGTCAATGCTGACCTGGTTCAAGCGTTGTTGTGCTTCAACAACGCGTTGCTGGAGAGCCGTTTGATTCGCTTCAACCGCCGTGCTGAATCCGTCTGGATCGCTGTCGAATGTCGTTCGTTGGTCCACGACTTGTACACGTAGCTCAGGGTCGCGAACCGTTCGTACCTCCACGCTCATTCCAAAACGGTCAAGCAGTTGAGGGCGAAGTTCGCCTTCCTCGGGATTGCCGGAACCGATCAGGACGAAACGGGCTGGGTGTCGCACTGAGACCCCTTCGCGCTCCACGGTGTTCCATCCCGATGCTGCCGAATCGAGCAGAACATCCACGAGGTGGTCATCGAGAAGATTGACTTCGTCAACGTAGAGGAGGCCACGGTTTGCCTTGGCCAGCAGCCCCGGCTCGAACGCACGAACACCCTCACTCAGTGCTTTTTCGATGTCGATGGTCCCGCATAGACGATCTTCTGTCGCCCCCAGTGGAAGATCCACCATCGGGACCTGGAGCGGTTCACTCGTCAAGGCCTCGCCCTGTTCGAGGCGCTGACGCACGTCACTGCTCTGGAGGTCTGGATCGGTGAGGGAGCTGTTGTATGGATCTCCCGCCACCACATCGATGTCTGGAAGAAGGTCGGCAAGTGCACGAATGGTTGTGGATTTCCCTGTGCCTCGGTCTCCCATGATCATCACGCCACCGATGCGTGGATCAATCACGTTGAGCAGGAGCGCCAGCTTCATCTCTTCCTGACCGATCACGGCCGTGAAAGGGAAGACCCTGCGCTTCCGGGGTGCACTCACGGACTCTGACCTGAAGATGCCCTGGATTGTTTCACAGGTCGAATCGTCAGGACCTGCGGAGGGGTGGCATCCGCTGGATAAATGAAACGCACGCGGACGTTTCTCGTTTGGCCGGGAGCGAGCCTGAGTTGTCCAAGGGCCGGTCCCTGTTGTCCCTGTCGAAGCACCAGATGAAGCTTTTGCCGACCGAGCGGTTGACCCTGAGGATCATCCAAGCCACTCACTTCGATGGGTCCTCGGAACATCACTGGGCCTGTGAGGGCCGTACGAAAACTGAGGCTGTCCCTATTTTCATCGGACTTCACTGGTGATTCCAGGGCCAGTTCGATGCTGATGGCCCCTTTCTGGGTGTTCTTCAAAGGCAGGGTGAGGTCATAGCTCACGCCGTAATTGCCATGGGCAGCCCAGGCCGTGCCTGGATAGAAGCCATCCAGTTCGGCTGTTTGTATCTGATCGGTGCCGAGTGTGCCCCGCTCGAGGCTGCTGATTGGCCAAGACACCGGCTCAAGGGGAACCTCAAGCATGTCGCTGGCGGAATCGGCGAGACGACTCCGCCAAGTGCTTCCAATCTGCACCCCGCTGACACGGGAGTAAATCATCTTCCCTTTGGCTCCTCTGGGGGTCGGCTGATGTTCCTTCAAACTCAGCCTGCCGCTGCGCAGAAAAGTGATCCATCGTTCGGTTGTTGGAGGACGATCCAACGAGCCAATGGCGGCAATGGTTGCAATGGCCACCGGCCCCGAACTCTGAAACCGAAGCTGCAGGTTCCGGCCGTTCAGCAAAGGATCCAGCCCTTGCACGGGAATAGGCAGTGCCATCAGAACAGTCGGCTCGCCTGGCTTGAGGGGCCAATGCTCCCTGGACAGTTCCTTGGCACGGCGACCACTCAGCAGATCGCCGGCAACCCGGCTGCCAGGTCCAGCGGCGATCACGTCTGTGGATTCGCGCATCAACGGCGGGAGGGGGAGAAACGGTGCAGCCGTTTGTCCCGGTTTAGTGGCCTGGGAGAGGGCCGTACTGCCACTCAGTAGATGAAGGTCCTCGCTGCCGTCGCCAAGCGGTGCAGCGAGAACAGCGATCCACAGCGTTGAATCGAGACTGTCTTCGTTCCCCGCGTAGACATGGTGGCTGAATAAATCGAAGCGACCGCTGAGCGGTACGTTCAGACCAACCTCAACGGAGTTGGGAAAGGTGGACAACAGGATGCCTTCATCCTTGATCAACTCTGGGTTGTTGTCGTTGACCATCAGCACGTTGTCCAGCTGACCAGGCAGAGGTCGCACCTGTTGGGGGCGATTGATCAGCTCTTCCGCAACGGCAGGGATGGCAATGCTCGTGATCAAACTGAGCAGGGCTGCCGTGAACACAGCAGAAGGTCTCATGGCGAGGTCGTTGCAGCGGCTTGTTCTTTGGGCGATGGATTTGGTTGAACCGGTTTGGGACGCGGAGGGGCTGGCTTGGCCTTGAGGTGGGGTGCCATCGCTGCTGCCATCGCTCGGATCAGGTTTGTTGAACGGGGGTCATTGAATGGGCCTTTCACCAGGAACGCGGCAACGGCTCTGCGGCCATCTGGCAGTTCAATCAGACCGGCATCGGCGTAAGCAATTCCGATGTCGCCGGTTTTGTTGTAAACGCGGTAGCCCTTTCGGGCCAGGCTCTCATCGGGAACACCCTGCGCTCCACCGAGTCCTTGAAGTAACCCTTTTGGCAGGAGTGTGTTCGTGACAGAGGTCGCCATTACTTCACGGAAGAGATCCCGGCTGCGGGGCCCCAGGCGTTCCCCGATATCAACCATGGCGATTGATCGGCTGAGGTCGCGGGCACTCGTTGTGTTCGTCCCCTTGAGATCGGGTAACCAGTTGTTCACCTCCGTGGCTGGGAGATCGAGTGCCTGGAAACGGGCATTGATTACTTTTTTTCCACCCACGCGATCGATCAGCAGATTGGTGGCCGAGTTGTCGCTCACCCGGATCATTTCGGTTGCAACTTCATAGGTGGGGAATCGACTGCCCAAGGGCCTGGATGCCATCCATCCGGCACCACCTCCCACCAACTCCTTGGTGAGGATGAGGGGCTCATTCCATTGCAGATCACCGTTGTCGATGAGCTCCAGCGCTGCCAGAAGAACTGGGGTCTTGATGGAGCTGGCGGCAGGCATCGGACGTTGTGCATCCAATTCGGCAAAACGTCCGTCGTCTAGAAGCAGCATGTAGGCGCTTGCCTGGAGGTCGTCATAGGGGGCGGCGAGCTGTTTCCAATTGGTGGAGAGCGCTTTGATTTCCTGTTTCGGTTCAAATCGCCCTGGCGGTAATCCCCTGCGATCGCTGGAGAGAATTGTTGTGTTGCTGGAATCGGCAGTCCCCGAATCTTTCTCAGGGGTTGTGCTTTTCAACGACTTCAACCAGGGCTGTTCGGCAAGCCAGGGTTGATTAGTGATCCACTCGGGAAGGGTAATGTCCTGCTTCTGGACCTGAGGGGCTAGCACCTTGAGTGCAGATCCAGTCAAGACACCAAGTCCAATGCCCAAAAGGATCAACCGCAGCATCAGGCGCAGCGGGCGTCCCCAGCCCCCTGGGCGTCGTGATGGTCGGCTGCTCGTCAACCTGGTCGGGTCCTGACGTTCGCATGAGGTTAGGTGCGATGGGTTCGGATGGCCCATCGCACCTGACGAATCATCCCTCGAAGCAATGCCACCTCCTCGCGCCGGGCACTGGCTCGTTGGAGCAGATTCTGCAGCTTCGCCATTCGAGCTGAAACGGTGTGCTCGAGCAAAAAGCCGATCTCCAGAAGCAGGTCTTGTGCATCCTCGAGAAAGCCCTGCATGTCTGCGGCTGGGGCTGGATCCGCAACAACCTCTGCCACGTGACCTTTGTTGTGATCTGTCGCTTGCAGGCGCTTGAGTTCATGAAGGATCACAGCGACGGCGTGGCTGAGGTTCAGCGATGGATAGGTGGGATCGCTGTACAAGGTCACCACGCGTTGGCAGAGACGTAGTTCATCGTTGGTGAGTCCTCGATCTTCGCGTCCAAAAACCACGGCAATGGGGCTCTGACTCAGAGTCCTGTCGAGTGGTGGCGTGTTCAACCAGGTCAGGCCGACCTCAGGGGAATGCAATGGGATCTCTCCATGATCGAGTCGTCCGCAGGTGGCGATCGTGCGGCGGCAGTCCTGTACGGCGTCGAGCAGAGATGGATGAATGCTTGCCTGAGTTAGCAGGTTCTTGCCGTGAACCGCCATCTTTACAGCATCTTCAGCGTGTGGATCACATCGCGGAGCAACAAGACGAAGCTCTGAAACCGCAAAGTTGGCGCACAACCTTGCGACGCTGCCCACATTGATTGGACCCGTTGGTTCAACCAGAACCACCACGAGCGGTGAATCCAAGTACCCGTCTTTCAACTGCGACCGTATGGGCCGAACGCGAGTCAATGGAGTGTCTGCAGGTAGGCCAGGAGATCGGCCATGGCTCCAGGCTCCATCTCAAATCTTGGCATCGGGGGCGTCTCTCCGCTCACGATTTGGTGGACCAGTTGTTGATCGGTGTAATGATCGGTGATTGCTGTCAGTTGTGGGCCCAGCAACCCCTGGCCTGCAAGTCCATGACAGCCGGCGCAGTTGATGCGGAACAGCTGCCCCCCGTGGTCTGCTGACCCCTCAAGGCTCAACGTCGCCTTGAGGTAGGGATCCTGCTGGGCATTTCCGATCACCCAGATCAGAAGGACGACGCAGGCTGCAGCTGCGAGAACCACGAGGGCTGCGATTAGACCGCGGCCTCCATCCACAGGACTGTCCAAATCAGCCTGAGTTGCAGCAGTTGATGTCGGCTCTGCCACGGCAGCGGGTGATGCATGGAAGAATTGTGGCAATCAATTCTGCTGAGTGACGAGATGATTGAGCCTCTGCTGTGCGGCATCGTTCTGGGTTTGATTCCTGTGACCCTCATGGGTCTCTTTGTGGCGGCATGGAATCAGTACCGCCGTGGTGGCAGCGCTCTCGGAGGCTGAGAAAGAGAACCCCAGTTGTGCCATAGCGGCGCCTGTCAACGGTGACCCATGCATCATCAGCATTCAGATCCCGTTTGGAAGCGTATTCGCAGATGACAAGGCTTGATGTAGAAATCAGATTTGCTACTGCCAGGTTTGCAAGAACTGGTGTGTAAAGAGCCTTTTGATAAGGCGGATCCAAATAGACCAAGTCAAAACATTCCCCTTTTTTCTGCCTTAACCAGCTCTGGCAATCGCGCCTAATCACCTCCACAGATGCCTTGGATGCGCAGCTCTCTTTGACGCTATCTAGGTTGCGTTTGCAAAGGTCTGCTGCATGCAGATTGTTCTCTACGGCCACGATGCGCTGTGCCCCCCTCTCAAGGGCTTCGCAGCCCATGACCCCGCTGCCACTGAAGAGATCGAGCCAGCTGCAACCCTGAAGGCGTGGAGCCAGGATGTTCATGATCGCTTCGCGGACCCGGGCTGTCGTCGGTCTGATCGTCTGCCCTTTTGGACTCAGGAGTTTCCGGCCACTGATCAAGCGGAGATGGCCCTGCACGTCAATCGGGATTGGTCGTGACGCAAAGCCAATTCAGCCAGCGTTTTAGGAGCAGTGCTCCTGCATCCGATGACTTTTCAGGATGGAACTGGCAGGCTCCAACATTGCCTCGCCAGACCATGGCCGTGATGTCGACGTTCCCGTAGGAGGTCGTGGCAGCCAATGTTTCGGAGTCGGAAGGATGTGCTGCGTAGGAATGCACGAAATACACCCATGCTTCCGGATCATCGTGATGAAGAAGCGGAGAGTTGTGAACCACTTTCAGAGGCGCCCAGCCCATATGTGGGAGACGTTCATCGTTTTGGGCTGGAAGTTTTTCAATGCGCCCAGGAAGGAGCCCGAGGCCATCACTCTTTCCTTCCTCGCTGTTTTCAAAGAGCAACTGAAGCCCCAGACAAATTCCGAGCAAAGGGCGACCGTTCTTCACCCAATCCTTGAGGTCAGGGATCAGGCCTGTCGCCATCAGATTCTCCATGGCTGGGTCAAACGACCCAACCCCGGGTAAGACGAGAGCATCAAGCGTTTGAAGATCTTCGGGTTGATGAATATCAACGATCGAATACCCAAAGCGTTCAAAAGCTCTTCTTACGGAATGGAGATTTCCCATTCCGTAATCAATTAAACCAAGTTTTGGATGCTGCAGGGTTGTCAAACCTTGCGGAATTAGAGGTATTTGGAAATCGTTCCCGAGAGAGTCGCTTTGGGAACAGCACCAACCACAGTATCCACTTTTTGGCCTCCCTTAAACACCATCAGAGTTGGAATGCTGCGGATTCCGTACTGACTGGCAACATTTGGATTCTCATCGGTGTTGAGTTTGTAGACCTTGATTTGGCCTTCAAACTCCTTGGCGATTTCTTCGACAATCGGTGCAACCATGCGGCAAGGGCCGCACCACGGTGCCCAGAAGTCCACGAGAACGGGAACGTCACTCTGCAGAACGTCCTGCTCGAAGGAGGAGTCGGTTACAGCAGCGGCGCTAGACATATGCCTTGATGATTTTGGGAGAACTTAGCAACAGCTTTCCTCAGAGTCCCCCATGAAAGGGCTTCCGATGAGAACTGTGATGTCGGAAAGGAAGAATGAAAGCCCGAATTCCTCGGGCTTGGGGGTGTGAGGAGTGTGTGGGCGCTGGCCCAACACACACCTCACCCTAACGCTCACTTACTTTCCCATCCCCAGTTGCTGAGCTTTCTGGTACACCTTTCCTTCTGTAAGCAAAGAGGGTGCAACAACAACCTCAACCCGTTGCATATCCGCAATTGTCCGTGCACCCAGCGTTCCCATTGATGTCTTAAGGGCGCCCAGCAGGTTGTGGGTCCCGTCGTCAAGCAGGGCTGGACCTTTCAGGATGCGCTCCAGACTGCCGGTGCTGCCAACATTAATTCGCGTTCCACGGGGCAGAACCGGGCTGGGGGTCGCCATTCCCCAGTGAAATCCCCTACCGGGTGCCTCATCTGCGCGGGCAATGGGAGACCCGATCATGACGGCATCGGCTCCGCAGGCGATGCATTTACAGATGTCGCCACCGGTGACGATGCCACCATCGGCAACGATTGGAACGTACTTTCCAGATTCTTTTTGATACTCCTCACGAGCAGCAGCGCAGTCTGAAACTGCGGTGGCCTGGGGGATTCCTACACCAAGAACACCTCTGGATGTGCAGGCTGCACCAGGGCCGATGCCAACCAGAACTCCGGCAGCCCCTGCACGCATCAACTGCAGGGCAACGTCATAGGTCACGCAGTTTCCGATCACAACTGGCATGCCCATCTCCCGGCAGAGCAGTTCAAGATTGAGAGTTTCCTGGCCTTCTGGACCGATGTGTTCAGTGGAAACAACCGTGGCCTGCACGAAGAACAGATCGGCACCTGCTTCGGCAATGGTGGTTCTGTACTTGAGTGCTGCTAAGGGTGTACCGCTGACGGCGGCGATGCCTCCGCCCTGCTTGATCTCCTGAATCCGGCGCCGGATCAACTCCTCTTTGACGGGCTGGCTGTACAGCTCCTGCATCAGAGGAACAAAGGATTCCTTTCCCACCGCTGTGATGCGATCAAGCACCGGGTTGGGGTCGTCGTACCGGGTCTGAACTCCTTCAAGGTTGAGAACGCCTAGAGCGCCCAGCTTGGAGAGTTCCACAGCCATCCCGACATCGACAACACCATCCATGGCACTGGCGATGATCGGGATGCTGCGTTCAATGCCTCCTAGTGACCAGCTGGTATCGGTGACTTGCGGATCAACTGTCCGACCACCAGGAACAAGAGCGATTTCGTCGATTCCGTAGGCCCGGCGAACAGATTTAGAGCGTCCGAGCTGAATGTCCACCGCACACTGGTTTAATTCAAAACAAACTACCAACCGGCCTTAGGAGCTCGGTATCAACGTCCAGTCACGCTTTTCCAGCTGCTGCGGATCTGATCAAACACTTTCTTGCGTTCTGTGCTGCGTACCAAATTGATGAGCATATATTTCACAAGCCAGATCAACCCGGCCAGTTCCAGAAGGCCTGGCGCCAGAGGGAGTCGGTCAATGGTGTCGAGAAGGCCTTGGTAAATCCTCAGCGTGATGATCAGAATGATGAGTCCGCCAACAAGGCGAACAGGCAAACGCAGTTGCTGCCAAGTGTCCTGAAGAGTTGAGCCCCCGAAGGTTTCTTTCACCTTTTCAATAAGGATCTGCCATTCGCCTCCACTGCTCTCCTCTTGAGCGGGAATGTCGACACGAGCTGTAAATGCTGGATTGAGGGTTGGTTCAGGAGTTGGCGTCGGTGCAGGAACAGACGGTGGCGGGGTAGAAGGTGGAGTTGGGGCGGGCGTCGGTTTTGGGGTCGGAGCAGGGGTTGTTGAAGGGATCTCGATTGACATCGGACTCGTGCTTTCCCCCTGAACGTTTGGTGCACCTTCGGAAGATGGTTCCGACGAATCAACCGGTTCGGAGGCCGCCGTTGGGGTCGGGCTGGGCTCTTGGCTCTGAGCGTCCTCGATCGGCCCCATGTCGGCGTATAAAAATCGCATGAGAGTTTATCCGAGGTTTTCAACCGCTTTGCGTCGGGCGGGATAACCTGAAGGACGGCAGTCAGATCTTGTATGGCGGATCCAGTGGGGCCCGGCAGTGGTGGTCCCGGTGATTCGGACGATCGCATCATCCAAACGGATCTACGCAACGAAATGTCGCGCTCCTATTTGGAGTACGCGATGAGCGTGATCGTGGGTCGGGCTTTGCCCGATGCACGCGATGGTCTCAAGCCCGTGCATCGCCGGATTTTGTACGCGATGTACGAACTGGGTCTCACCAGCGACCGCCCTTACAGGAAATGTGCTCGTGTGGTGGGAGAAGTTCTCGGTAAGTACCACCCTCACGGCGATACGGCTGTTTACGACGCCCTGGTTCGGATGGCCCAGGACTTTTCGATGTCGATGCCACTCATTGATGGGCACGGCAATTTCGGCTCGGTGGACAACGATCCGCCTGCAGCGATGCGGTACACGGAATCCAGGCTGCAGGCACTGACGACAGACAGTCTTCTCGAAGACATCGAGGCAGAGACCGTCGATTTTGCAGACAATTTCGATGGCTCTCAGCAGGAACCAACTGTTCTCCCTGCACGAATCCCCCAGCTCCTCCTCAACGGCTCTGCAGGCATTGCTGTGGGGATGGCGACCAATATCCCTCCTCACAATCTCGGCGAGTTGATTCGAGGCCTTCTGGCGCTTATTGAAAATCCTGAAATCAGTGATCAGGATCTGATCCGTTTGATTCCTGGCCCTGATTTCCCGACAGGTGGTCAGATCCTTGGACGTGATGGCATCAAGGAGACCTACTTCACCGGGCGTGGATCGGTCACGATGAGGGGTGTTGCCGGGATTGAAACTATCGAGTCAGCCGGTCGTCCCGACCGTGATGCGGTGATCATCACAGAGCTTCCTTATCAGACGAACAAAGCGGCTCTGATTGAACGGATCGCAGAACTGGTCAACGACAAGAAGCTCGAGGGAATTTCAGACATTCGCGACGAAAGTGATCGCGATGGCATGCGCATCGTTGTTGAGCTTCGGCGGGATGCCTACCCGCAAGTGGTGCTGAACAATTTGTTCAAGCTCACCCCGCTGCAGAGCAATTTCAGCGCGCACATGCTGGCGCTTGTGAATGGTGAGCCGATTCTGCTCACCCTCCGCAAGATGCTCGAGGTTTTCCTTGAGTTCCGGGTTGAGACGATCGAGCGTCGAACCCGGTACCTCCTGCGTAAGGCAGAGGAACGTGATCACATCCTGCTCGGGCTTCTTCTCGCTCTCGATCAGCTTGATCCGATCATTGCTCTGATCCGAGCCGCTTCAGACACCGCGACAGCCCGTCAACAGCTGCAAGAGCGCCACGGTCTTACCGAGATCCAATCCGACGCCATCCTCCAGATGCAGCTTCGGCGTCTTACTGCTCTTGAAGCTGACAAGATCCGACTGGAGCATGAGGACCTCGTCACCAAGATTGCCGATTACAAAGACATTCTCGGGCGACGGGAGCGTGTTTTCGGCCTGATTCAGGACGAATTAGCGCAGCTCAGAGACCGTCATCCCATGGAACGGCGCACCGAGATCCTCGATCTCGGAGGAGGCCTGGAGGATATCGATCTGATCGCGAATGAACGCTCGGTGGTGCTGCTCACCGAAACCGGGTATCTCAAGCGGATGCCGGTGAGCGAGTTCGAGGCCACGAGCCGTGGGACTCGAGGCAAGGCCGGGACGCGCAGTCAGGGAGAAGAGGCTGTGAAGCTGTTCATCAGCTGCAACGACCACGACACCCTGATTCTCTTCAGTGATCGAGGCGTGTCTTACGCCCTGCCCGCCTACCGGGTGCCGCAGTGCAGTCGAACGGCGAAGGGAACCCCGGTGGTGCAGCTCCTTCCAATTCCCCGAGAGGAGGCAATTACCTCCTTTGTTGCCGTCAGCTCCTTTGATGACGACACCGACCTGCTGATGCTCACACAGGGTGGTTTCATTAAACGCACGCGTCTATCAGCCTTCTCCAATATCCGCTCCAATGGTCTGATTGCCATCGGTCTTGAAGATGGTGATGCTCTGAACTGGGTGCGTCTTTCTGTCGCGGGCGACAGCGTCCTGATCGGCTCCAAAGCCGGAATGACCATTCACTTCCGCCTCAGCGACGAGGAGCTCAGGCCTCTCGGGCGAACGGCCAGGGGAGTTCGTGCCATGAACCTTCGTGATGGAGACAGCCTGGTGAGCATGGATGTGCTTCCAGCCGAACTGGCTGATCAGGTGGCTGCGAGTTCGGATCTGGATGAAGAAACCGATGGTGCTGCAGAGGAAGGACCTTGGGTGCTTGTCGCCTCCGCAAGTGGTCTGGGCAAGCGTGTCCCTGTGAGGCAGTTCCGCCTGCAGAAACGGGCAGGAATGGGTTTGCGGGCGATCAAGTTCCGACGAGACGGTGATGCTCTGGTGGGCCTGAGAGTGCTTGGCAGTGGTGAGGAACTCCTACTGGTTAGTGAAAGAGGTGTGATCGTTCGCACCGGCGCTGATGCAATTCCTCAGCAGTCCCGTGCTGCTACAGGAGTTCGTCTGCAACGGTTGGACAAGGGTGACCTCCTTTCAGAGGTCGTTCTCGTTCCTCCGGAAGCCGAATCAGAGGGGGAGGATTCTGCTGCTGAAGGGCAGGATGATGCTTCGGACTCCCCTGATGCGGAGGCTCCATCTGATCAGGACCGTTGAAACCAATCCATGACGTGCTGGTGCTGGGGGGAGGCCCCGCGGCGCTGTGCATGGCATCCGAGCTGAACCAGAGAGGGGTTGCGGTTCAAGGCCTTGCTCCGAAGCCGGTTGATGCTCCCTGGCCGAATACGTACGGCATTTGGGCGGAGGAGCTGAAGACCTTGCAGTTGGAACATCTGCTTGCGCACCGATGGAGTGACACCGTCAGCTACTTCGGTGCGGGCGGGTCATCCGAGCAGGATCAGCTCACTTTGCATGGCATGGAATATGGCCTATTTGATCGAGCTGCCTTTCAGGAATACTGCCTGAAGCGGGCTGAAGGGGTCACTTGGCTCGAGGGCAAAGCTGAGCGGGTGGAATCCGGATCTGATGTCACCACAGTGTTCTGCGGATCGGGAACCACACTTCAGGCGCGTTTGGTGATCGATGCCTCCGGCGCAAGTTCGCCATACATCCTTCGACCGGATCATGGCCCAGTGGCCGGGCAGGCCGCCTATGGGGTGGTTGGTCGTTTCTCAGAAAACCCGATTGAAGCGGGCCGGTTCGTTTTGATGGATTATCGCTGCAATCACCTCACAGCCTCTCAGCGCACAGAGCCACCAACGTTTCTCTACGCCATGGATCTTGGGGGAGGGGTCTTCTTCTTGGAGGAAACCTCGCTGGCCCATGCCCCTGGTTTGTCCTACGACGTCCTGAAGCAACGGCTGCACCAACGTCTGGACCATCGTGATGTGAGGGTCACCGAGATCGTCCATGAAGAGTTCTGCCTGTTTCCGATGAACCTGCCCTTGCCGGATCGGGATCAGCCGGTGCTGGCGTTCGGTGGTGCGGCGAGCATGGTTCATCCAGCCTCTGGCTACATGGTGGGTGCCTTGTTACGGCGTGGGCCAGGCTTGGCGAAAGTCCTGGCAAAGGCGCTGGTTGAGCAGCCGGCACTCGGATCAGCTGCACTGGCCAGAAGGGGTTGGAATGAGCTTTGGCCAACCGAGCTCGTGCTGCGCCATCAGCTGTATCAATTTGGCCTTGGGCGCCTGATGGGCTTTAACGAAGCGCTGTTGCGCCGCCATTTCGCCACGTTCTTTTCTCTTCCTCAACACGAATGGTTTGGCTTTCTCACCAACACCTTGCCTTTGTCGCGCTTGATGGTTGTGATGCTTCGACTGTTCACTCTGTCGCCTTGGTCGTTGCGCCGAGGCTTGGTGTTTGGCGCGCCCACGGATCAGAGTCCGCATCTTGAAAAAGCTGGTTAATCGCATGCGGAATACCAGATGCAGATGCGGGATGGAGAGCAGTTGTGCTGCCGGTTGTTGGATGGAATGGTCAATATGTTCTTGCCTGGGAAGATGACTCGGGATGGAAATACTTTCTCAAATGACTTGCTCGAATCGCCCTTCGTCTCGGCTGAATAAATCATTGAATTATAAATAAAGTCAAGCGGGTTTATTTTATGTTTACGAATGAACCGCTTTGGGGCTATTGGTTGCACCAAGTTATTTCTTTCCAGATCATTGGGGATGTTGATGATGCCAGCTGGCTGGTGATCGTTCGGCCTGCATGAAACTGCTCGGAAGGCGCCAAGCGGCATTTACGTTTGAATTTTTGCCCAGTCGAGAGGTTGAATCAGAGGAAACAGTGGGTCGTCCGTCATGACTTCCTTCAGCCAATCGTCCTGAAGGGCTTCCCCATCGATGGCCTTCATTAATGTCCAAAATCGGCCGAGATGGCGTTTGACCCGATCCCTGGCGAGTTCAGTCGTGGTTCCTGCTCGAAGGATGAAGCTCCAGTCTGATGATTGTGACAGCAATAATTCGCGAGCTGCTTGCTTGAGCAGGTTGAGATCGCTCTCCCGTCCAACCCCACGGCTGCTGCGTCGCACCATCGCATCCGCTGCACGCTCCCACTCGGGAACAATCCAGGCGTTGGTGTCGTTCAGCCAGTAATTGTGAAATCCACCTTGTCCCCAACTTGAGGGGCTGGGATCGCAGAGCTGCAATTGTTTGGCATTGGCAAGTACATCACGTAGGCGGGTGAACTTCACACCTTCTTCAGGTCCCTGTCGAAACAATTCACCCAGAAACATGGGACCTTCAAACCACCAATGGCCGAAAAGTTCTGCGTCAAATGGTGCTACGAGCAGCGGTTTTGCATCCATGGCCTGATTCAGGCGTTCAAGCTGCAGCCGGCGTCCTCGGAGGTAATTCTGGGCATGTTGTTGGGCTCGATCGGCTGCCATGGCTGGCGTGTAGGGCTCTTTGCGATCCAGTGGAAAGCTGTGGTCGGTGACCCGATGCAGTTTTAAACCGAGGGGCCTCGGCTCGTTCAGACCGAGAGGCTGCAGTGACTCCAGGGGCAGATCCCAGCCGAGATCACGATGAAATTCTCTGTATTGGGGGTCGCCTGGATAGCCATCCTTGGCTGACCAGACAGGCAATGTGGCGTCGCTGTCCCGACCGAAGAAAGCAACGCCATTGCGACTGCAAATCGGGGCGTAGACGCCGTAGCGAGGGCGGGGGCGAGCATGGAGTAGTCCATGGCCATCAAGAACGGCGTAGCGCAATCCGGCGTCGCGCATCCAGTAATCAAGACCCTCGTAATAAGCGCACTCCGGCAGCCAGATCCCAAGGGGGCGCTCTCCGAGAAGACGTTGATGCTCTCTGACGGCGGTGCGAAGCTGACCACGAATCGCCTCAGGGTTCTGTCGGAGTAAGGGCAGATACCCATGGGTTGCCCCACAGGTCAGCAGGTCGACAATGCCCTGCTTATGCAGCAGCACAAAGCGGCTGATCAGATCACCGTTGCAGCCAATCCAGGACCGTTGGTGACGTTCGATCGTCTCGGCAAGGTGATCGGCTGCATCACGGAGGGACTCCGGCGCTTGGGGAATAAGGCGGAGCCTGTCGTTCAGCCAGTCTGGAAAACGACGTTTAAGCTCAGGATCGTTCAGTAGCGATAGCAGAGTGGGAGAAAGGCCAATGGTGATTTTTGGCCGTGAAACTGGGTCCTGATGAGCGGTTTCGAGGATCTCGAGCAGGGGCAAATAGCACTCGATCAGGGCCTGGAAAAACCAATCCTCTTCTAGTGATCCAGGCAGTGATGAACGAACGTAGGGGAGGTGGGCGTGAAGTACCAGGGCCAGTGCGCCATTGGCCAAGGGACTACTCACCACGAAGGGAATGTATTTAAAACCACTGGGCCGACAATGTCCGTTTATGGGGCCGGATTGCTGTTCTGGAGAGGTTGAGAGCCTCGCCTAGGATTGATTAACTCATAGTCGTTTCGACTAAGGCCCCCGCTGGAGCGTCGCCATGGCCAAGGATCCAGGTCGTGTCTTGATTTTTGACACCACCCTTCGGGATGGTGAGCAATCTCCTGGAGCCAGCCTCAACCTTGAGGAGAAATTGGCGATCGCTCAGCAGCTCGCTCGGCTTGGTGTTGATGTGATCGAGGCGGGTTTCCCGTTTGCCAGCGCCGGAGATTTCGCTGCTGTTCAACGGATCGCTCAGCAGGTAGGCGGTGATCACGGACCGATCATTTGTGGCCTCGCCAGGGCTTCAAGAAATGACATCAAGGCATGTGCGGATGCCGTTGGGCCTGCTCCGCGACCTCGCATCCATACCTTCATTGCCACCAGCGACATCCACCTTGAGCACAAATTGCGCAAGAGCCGTTCCGATGTGCTGGCCATCGTTCCAGAGATGGTCAGCTACGCGCGATCGCTTGTCGAAGATGTGGAGTTTTCCTGTGAGGATGCCGGTCGAAGCGACCCTGAGTTCCTCTATCAAGTGATTGAGGCGGCGATCAGTGCCGGTGCTACCACGATCAATATCCCCGACACCGTCGGATACACCACACCAACGGAATTCGGTGATTTGATTGCTGGTATCGACCAGCATGTGCCGAATATTGATGAGGCTGTGCTCTCCGTTCATGGCCACAACGATCTCGGGCTCGCGGTCGCCAATTTCCTCGAAGCGGTTAAATCTGGTGCCCGGCAACTCGAATGCACCATTAACGGCATAGGTGAGCGGGCTGGAAACGCTTCCCTCGAGGAGTTGGTGATGGCTCTGCATGTGCGCCGTCGGTACTACAACCCGTACTTCGGCCGTTCTGAGGACAGCCCCACTCCTCTGACGGGCATACGCACGGAGGAAATCACCAAGACCTCCAGGCTGGTGTCCAATCTCACAGGAATGGTGGTGCAACCCAACAAGGCCATTGTTGGGGCCAACGCGTTTGCCCATGAATCCGGCATTCATCAGGACGGCGTCCTGAAAAACCGGCTCACCTACGAAATCATTGATGCCCGCACCGTCGGTCTGAGCGACAACCGCATCTCTCTTGGCAAACTCAGTGGCCGAAGTGCTGTCCGCGCCAGGCTTGAAGAACTTGGTTACGACTTGACACGTGAGGATCTGGACGAAGCGTTCGCGCGCTTCAAAGACCTGGCGGACCGCAAGCGGGAGATCACAGATCGGGATCTGGAGGCGATTGTGAGTGAACAGGTTCAGCAACCAGATGCCCGCTTCCAGTTGAAATTGGTTCAGGTGAGTTGCGGCAGCAGTCTTAGTCCAACTGCGACCGTCACCTTGATGGATGAGGAGGGAGGTGAATCCACGACCTCGGCCGTTGGAACTGGGCCGGTGGATGCTGTTTGCCGAGCTCTGAATGACCTGGCCGGTGTTCCGAATGACCTGATTGAGTTCTCCGTGAAATCGGTCACAGAGGGGATTGATGCCATGGGTGAGGTGACGATCCGGCTACGGCGTGATGGTTCGCTTTATTCAGGTCACGCTGCCGATACGGATGTTGTTGTCGCTGCTGCCCACGCCTTCACCAATGCTTTAAACAGACTCGTCGTGGGTGTGGCGAAGCCTCAGCTTCATCCCCAGAAGGATGTCGTGGCGGCTTATGTCCCTCCAAGCCTATGAGCTGATGAGGCAACGAACGCTTTTTGATGTTGTCCAGCTGCTGTTCCTGATCTTGCTGGCCCTCCTGGTCTTGGTGCCGCTTCTCTGGTTGGTCACCACATCCTTGAAAGGGCCGGCGGAGGATATTTTTAGCAGTCCGCCCGCACTGCTCCCGTCAGAACCAAGCCTGCAGGCCTATGTCCGGTTGTTCCAGGACAATCCCCTCACCACTTATCTCCTGAACAGTTCAATCGTCAGCGCCTTGGCTGTCCTGGCCAATGTGCTGTTCTGCTCCCTGGCGGCCTACCCCCTTGCTCGCATGCGTTTTACGGGTCGAGGCTTAGTGCTGGGCATGGTCGTGGCCACCATTTTGATTCCGTTTCAGGTGGTGATGATTCCGCTGTACCTGTTGATGGTGCAGTTGGGATTGCGCAATACCCTTCTGGCCCTTGTGATTCCTCAAGCTGCGACTGCTTTTGGTTTGTATTTGCTGCGCCAGAGTTTTCTGGCGGTGCCCTCTGAGTTGGAGGACGCAGCACGGATTGATGGCTGCAGCCGCTTGGGCCAGTGGTGGAATGTGATGATCCCGGCTGCGCGTGCTGATCTGATCACCCTGGCGATGTTTGTGTTCATCGGCACCTGGAGCGATTTTCTCTGGCCGCTGGTCATTCTGGATGATCCAGGTCTCTACACCCTCCCCCTCGGATTGCAGCAACTCTCCAGCAGTTTCTCCCTGGACTGGCGCATCGTCGCGGCTGGCTCCGTGGTTTCGATCCTTCCTGTGCTCATTCTTTTTGTGATGCTTCAAAGGTTCATTCTTCCCAGCGCAACAGGGGATGCCGTCAAGGGATGATCGCGATGCTGCCCTCCGAGGCTGGAGGGATTGGTATAAAACAGTGATTGAGAGGTTGTGCTTGTGTCCCTAAGCGAATTGGATCGTCTGCTCGATCGTCGTCATCACGATCCAGATCTCGCCCGAAAACTGAGCGAACCAATGGATGTGGATGCCTTTTTATCCTTGGCTGCTGAGTTTGGATGCATCGTGACTGAGGCTGATGTGTTTGCAGCTCAGCAGCGGGAACTTGCTGAACAACCTTCCGCTGATTTGCAACGACAACAAGCTGCCGATTCGCGGCGTTTGCGTTCGTTTATTCAGGGGTAGTAGGGGTTGAAAGGGCGTGTTTGAGAACACACCACTGTGGTCTTTTCGACGATGGCGTTAGCTCATTGCCTTGCGAGATCGTTTCTGAAACGCAGGATCAGCGATGACGTCATCCAGTGACTCCAATGTTTCTACAATGGTCCAATCGTCAGAGTCAGTCCCCCAATTGCAATCATTGCTTGATTGCTGGACCAGCTGCACTGGCGATCACGAGAGTCAGTTTCTTCAGTGGGTGGATTTGATTGGGGAGCGTTGAGCGATCTTTAAAGCCGCACCACGTCCGGTGTTTCACCGTGCACTTCTCCGATCCAGCGGGCATGCCTGACGGCACCATCATGGGTGTGAAAAACCCAGGCTTCGTCGTGGGACCGATGGGATTCAATCTGCTGATTCAGCATGTTCACGCCGAGATAGGACCCTGCTGAGGTCGACCGCAGCACATAGCGCTCCGCATAGGTTGCAAACATGGCTTGATTGGATCGCTATCCGAGCCATAGCGACGCCTGTTGAAGGCAAAAGAAGAGGTTCTGAAAGTTTTAATTTTTTATTCCTTCAGGCTTAATATGCTTCGTTGTTGGATCACCAGTGACGTTGGAGCCTGAAATCGCATTTGATGGCCGCTGTCTCGGAACCAGAGCTCCTGTTGTGCACAGAGATCCGCTGGGTTGAGCGTGCACTCCCAGGTCTCTTGGAGGTAGTGCTGGATGGCATTCCACTCTGCGGGCTCTGTCTGCTGCCAGTGCACAAGCGCAAGGCTGCCTGGACGGGCGGTGAGGGTCACGATGCGTCGATCGCTCTTGTCATCCTTCTCACACTCTTGAATGGTTTCCTCCAGTGCTTCGTCACAGACGAACAGCCTCAGATCTGGAGACGTTTGGCTTTGGGGAAATGAATATTTGTTCAGGTAAAGCTGCCTGGCGCGGGGGAACGCTGCTCCAGGCGCTCTTGCCATCAGTTGCTCGTAACCCTGTTGCAGCTTCATCGACATGGCGCGCTCTGGTCGATCTGTCGTGTTCTCACTGTCGGTGACAGTGCTGGTCGATTGCCCCGTCATCATGGATGATGAAGACAATTTCGGGACTGTCCTGTGATGCCGTCACGCCGATCCCGCTACCGACTTGTCGGTCTTGATGGACTTCCTCACCCGGTACTGGATACCCCTTACGAAAGCCTTGAAACAGCCCTGGCGGAAGCTGGTGATTGGTGCTCTGGCCAAGGTGCATCTTGTTCGCCTGGGCAGCGAGGAATCGCTGTTCAAGTCAGCACAGGCAGTGGTACCTGGCGGACAATTCACTACCCCAGCAGTTGCCTTGTTCAACCCACGGTGCCAATGGCATGACGTGGTTGAGCGTTGATCTCTGTGTGGTCCCGATTGGTGTGGGAACGTCGCTTTCTCCCTACATCGCTGCTTGTCAGCGTGTGATCGCGAACACAGGACTCAACTGCTGTCTTGGGCCCAATGGAACGGCAATCGAGGGGGAGTGGGATCAGGTCATGGAGTGTGTACGTGCATGCCATGAGGAAATCCATCGAATGGGCGCCCCGCGGATTTACACCACGCTGAAACTGAACACGCGAACAGACCGCCAACAGACCTTTCAAGACAAGATCAACTCAGTCGAGTCACTTGTCAAATCGGATCAGTAGAAATCGTTCTTCAATACCTCGAGTTGTGAGAACTGGCGGTTGTATGAACAGTCAACCAAGATATGAAAGTTCAGCTGTGAAAATCGGTCCTATTTGATAGCAAAATTTGATTAAAGAAAGTCGTTATCATCGTCGTTATCGTCCATCTGGGCTTGCATCACAAGTGCTGTCATAGGGAGAACCATGCAAAGGCCAATAATCAATTCCATGGTGTTGTTGACAGGCTTTATCACTTTGCAGTTTTTGTAGAATTGGTAATGTTCATCGATTTCATTTTGACGGGAGAAAAGTATCAATTCATGCCATTGCCTGGGTTTGAGTGATTTACCTCAGTTCCGCTGCATACTGATTGTCCGAAAAGATGTGTCAGTCATGACAAATGCCCAATAAAGTGTAATTAGTTACATCATTGATTCGTGATTGTTTCCAGTAATTGAATTAAGTTATTGAGACATCAGGCTTTTGCAGTAAACACCTTTTGCCTCTGCGGGAGCATTGGCAGGTCATGCTTCTGCAGGGATTTGCTCAGAGGAGCAATCCTCTTTGGATTGGGTCATTGCCGTGGTGATGGGCGCCGGATTGATGGACTGCATTGGGATCCACCCGGCAGGATTGATCAAAGGTGCTCTCGAGACGGGGATGCCCGCCGCCGTCCGGGCTGATGTTGCAATGACAGCACGTTTTTAAAGTTGAGCGACGGCTCGTTTGGAGGCTTGAATCCCAGCTTCGATCGCCCCTTCGAAGTAACCGGGCCATCGAGTGGAGGCCTCAGTTCCGGCCCAATGGACCCGTCCATGGGACTGTTGCCAGCCCCGTCCGTAGGTGGTCCAGGCTCCGGGGGTCACGAAGCTGGTGAATGCGCCGGTGGACCAGGATTCTTCATTCCAGTTCTGAATGATCAGTTCCTCGGGCTCGCCTGCTTCGGGACCCCAGTAGGCAATCAGATCGTCAAGTACCGCACGGTGTTGCTGCTTCAATGTCATTTGCTGAAAAGCAACTGCCGCACTGGCCGTCACAAAGCTGGCGAGGATTCCAGGTGCACCGCTCGGGAGGGAACTGTCAGCCGTAAGTTCCAGCGTTTTGAGATTGCCTACGCCGAAGCCGTTGAGGTTCTTGCGACGCCAATAAGCCTTTTTGTAGATCGCGAAGACTTTGATCATCGAACCCATCGGACTTCGTTGCAGGAACGAGCGGGTTTCTGCAGAGAGATCGGGTGTGAATGTGATGCGTTGGCGCAGCGGTGGTGGGATCGCCACGATGGCCGCTTTCGCCTCGATTCTCTTTCCGTCGCCAAATTGAACACTGACGTTGTTGTCGGTCTGGTCGATCGCGTGCACCGGAGAATTCAGGCTGATCTGGGAGGTCAATTCCGCACTCAACCGTTCGGCGACCTGGCCAGCAGCACCTTTGAGAAGCCAGGCTTCAGGTGCTTCATCCTGGGGCGCGACCGACTGGGTCCAGGCCAGATGAAGGATGGAGGCATCCCAGGGATCGAACCCACCTGATCCACCAACCACGGAAAGCCACTCCAGTTCGAAATCGCTCAAACGGGAGCCACTGTTCTTGTCGCACCAGGCCCTGATCGTCGTGCGATCCAACTCAGCGGCGTTCGGGGCATTCCATGGGCGGGACGGATCCACAGAGGCAGCGATCTCACGGAACAGCTTCATCGCTGCTTTTGCCTTGGCAATCTCGGCTGAGGGTTGTTGGATCTGGTCGCTGTCAAAAAGCAACACACTGCTTTCCGGCGTTTTGGCCATGTCCGCCTCGATTCGCTGCTTGTCCCACACCAGAACTCCCTTTCCGTCGTAATAGCTGGGAAACATTTCAAGCCCAAGTTCACCCACCAAGGTTTTGAAGCGATGGTGGGTTTCGCCACCCCACTGCCCTCCGAGATCGATCACGGCGCCAGTGTCGGTGGTCTGCCGGATCATCCGCCCACCCGTGCGTTCACGAGCTTCCAAAATGTGAATCTTCATGCCTTGTTGGCGCAGTCGTCTGGCTGCCATCAGACCGGATAGTCCTGCCCCGATGACGACAACATCCACCTCTGTTGGTGACGCACTTGACTCAGCGGCCCTGGCACGGAATTGACTGCCGAGTGCTGTTAAACCGAAGGCACCAGTGGCACCAAGGAGCTGGCGGCGTGTTGTGTTCATGAAATGTCTGCTGCCACAGTCATTGATGATTTATCTCAGGTCTCTCCGGTTGACAACATTCTGTTGAGGATTGCCTATGGGTCGAGGGACACCTCTGAAGAATCAACAGTTGTACCAGGGGATTTCGTTGAGTTGAATAGTGTCCAGAGCTGAAACCTTTCTTTCATCAACATCCATGCTCTGCTTCAATTGCTGTATGTACGCTGAAACGCAGTGACTGATTGATTTTATTGGGTTTGAACTTGTCTTTACTGAGGTTGAGGCGGGTGGCATCCTGGTTTTAAAAAGAATGACGCTCAAAAAAAGAATCCATTTTCGTAGATTAAATCGTGGGTTTTTCCTTTTAAAATCGCATAAATATAGTCATCATTGCCAATATATGTGCTCTTCCCTTTCGTCCATGTATCAAGATTGTTAAGTGCTGTCGCGTCGATCTCGTCAGAACCGGTTTTGAAGTCTGTAATGTACACGTAGCTGTTTTCATCCAGGACAACAACATCGTGGCCTGATCCTGTTTTAATGATGTCTTTTCTCTTCCCAAAATCCCCTGGATAGATGATGTCATCCCCAGCCTTGGCATTGATGAGGTCGTCGCCTCGGTAGCCATGGATCTCGTCATCACCGTTCGTGCCAATAAGTTTGTCTCGTTTATTGCTTCCCTTGATGATGTCGATTGATTCGGAATTGCTGTTGCTTCCGGGCGTGGTGTAGCCAGGTGTTTCCCCCCAGATCGATTGGAGCGCTTTGACGTCGAGGTTTCTGAAGGATGTTGGCCATCCTTTTCGACCTTTTTTATAGGACATTACGGTAATATCTGTATTCCAATCAGGGTGATCTCCATCTCCTTCTGGGTGGTCAATGCCAAGGGCATGTCCAATTTCATGGACCAGTGTTGCCTTGTCGTTCTTAGAGAATGTTTTGTACTTTCCATCATCATCTTGCCAGAGTATATTCACCCAATTATCTTCGAAATAGGCGGTCCCCAGGATGTCGTCGTCCCAGCCTTTTTCTGTATTTGAATCGACGAGAGAAATGGAAATATCAGCTTGCCTGTCTTTTTTCGTTTCAACAAAGTTAACTGCTAGCGCCTCGTTGAGGTTTGCAAATAAGTCGTTGATGAAAGCTATGTGTTGGTTGTTTTGTCCGACGGTGGTGTATGTCATTTCATATCGCTTTCCTTCGTTGGTTGTTATTTCAAAATCCCCTTCTTCGATGTAGTAGAGAATCTTGTTGATATCAGTGTCAAACAAGACGCCATCCTGATCAAAAATTGATTTGACGTTGTAGGTCATTTTGGCTTTTGGCTTTTGGCTGTATCAATCAGGATGTTTAGTATCTCGCGCAAGCTCCATTGGCGCGGCTCCCTCCTTGATGGGGTAGCCAACCGTGGAGCGGCTCTGAAATCTTTAGAAGTTTGGAAAAGAGGGAACCTGTCGCTCAAATTTTGAGACCAATAAGAACAGGTTTGGGAATTGCCGGTGTTCCGCGGTCGGGCGTTTCTTGCTCTGCTGGCCAGCATGTCGGCAGGTGTGGTCTCCATCGCCCCTGGGCATGCAGGCTCCTGGGATCGGATCGGTAGCTACATCCGCTTGTTGCGTCGGGCCGGGGTTGAGTCCCTTGTGGCTCGGGATTGTCCCGAGGGACTGCTGGGTGCCTTTCATGAAGGCCGACGGATGCTGTTGATGTGCGGGAACAACCTTCCGGATGATCCTGCTTATGTGTGGACCGTCCTGGCCCACGAATCTGCCCACGTCATGCAGTTCTGCAGAGGAGGCCCCCTGATGCCTGCTCAGCTGCTCAATCAGGCGATGGATCAGGCGCGCAGCAGCCGTCCTGAAATGTTCAAGGAGCTCCAGCTGTATCACGCCAGTCAGCATCAAGTGGAGGCCGAGGCAAGGTTGGTGCAGTCGCTGCCACCTCATGAGGTGGAGGCCTTGTTCTATCGGCACTGTGGCAGCCATCTTGAACCTTGAACCATTAGCTGAGCTCCATCGTGATCCTTGGCTGCTTGTCATTGAGAAGCCCTCCGGTTTATTGAGTCAGCCAGGACGAGGTGTTCATCAGCAGGACTCTGTGATCACGCGTCTGCAGCTCCTGGAGGCGGATTTGCGCCTCGTTCACCGTCTTGATCGAGACACCTCTGGAGTGCTGCTTCTTGCAAGGGGCCTTGAAAGCCTGCGCCGCTGTAGCGATCTCTTTGCGCGTCGTCTCGTGCGCAAGCTCTACGTCGCCGATGTGGTGGGTCGCCTCCTGGGACGTGGTTCGATCACCGCGCCATTGGCCCGCTTGCAACGGATCCCTCCCCGATACGGGACTGATCCGGCAGGCCGTTCAGCGCACACCCGCTGGCGATCTCAGTTTCTGCAGGCGGGCATCACCCGCCTTTGGCTCGTGCCGATGACGGGGCGCTCCCATCAGTTACGAGCGCACCTGGCGGGGATTGGTCATCCGATCGTTGGCGATCCCATCTATGGGGATGTCGATGGCTCGCGCTTGCATCTTCATGCCCTTGCGCTCAGTTTTCGCCACCCTTTCACAGGCAAGCGCTGCAGGGTTCAAACCCATCAACACAGTCCATTCCCTCAAGAAATGGATTGATCATCCGTTGGTTGTTCGCATGCTGATCGGATCAGGGGGGTTGGCTCAGTTGGAGAAGGGGCGACGGGCGGGAATTGGGTAGGGAATGCGGCGGTGGCGCATCCGGCGCCAGACGCGCACGAACGCTTCCACCACCAGTTCCATTTCCGCTCGGCTGAGCCCGCTTTTGCGTAGCTGACCATCCCGTTGCCTGGCTTCCACAATGCGGCGAACGGTATCGATCGCCTCGGCGTCGGAGGTGTCCGGTGGCAGTGAGCGCAGGGCCGCTTCGCAGCCGTCGGCCAGCATTAGGACGGCTGTTTCTCGGGAACGGGGTGCGGGACCGTGGTAACGGAACCGGCTCTCATCCACATCCGGATTTCGTTCCTTCGCTTTGTGGAGGAAATAGCCCATCTTCAATGTGCCCTGGTGTTCAGGGATGAAGTCCGCGATCGGACGCGGTAGGCGATGGCGGCGAGCCAGTTTCAGGCCTTCATCCACATGGGCTTGAAGAACGGCAGCGCTCGCGATTGGGTCATCCAGTTGGTCGTGGGGATTCGGTCCACTTTTCTGGTTTTCGATAAACCAGCTTGGGGCATGCAACTTGCCGACATCGTGATAAAGCGACCCTGTTTTGATTAGATCGACGTCGGCTCCGATCGCACGAGCGCCCTCTTCAGCAAGGCCACAAATCATCAGAGTGTGTTCAAAGGTGCCCGGCGCTTCACAGGACAGCCTTCGAAGCAATGGACGTTCCTGATCGGCCAGTTCAAGCAAGCGGGCGCGGGTGAGAAGGCCGAAGGACCCCTCCAGAATCGGAATGAGAAGCAGAGCCGCCATCAGGAGAATCCCGAGCAAAAGGGCTTCACTGGCGAGTTCATCAAGGCTCGGATTGACGCTGCCCCAGGCACGCCAGCCCGTGTAGGGCTGGAGTTGCAGCAGCAGACATTGACCCAAGAGTGCGGCCAACGGCAACATCACAGCCATCTGGAGCAATTGGCCGCGGCTGCGCTGCCGTCCTGCTAACAGAGCGCCTGCGGCAGCAACGGCTGCCGCCATGATCAGCCGGCCGTCTCCGAGGCCGTTGACCGGTTCTGGCCAAAGCAGACTGGCCACGGCCATCCACACCAAACCGCAGCCTGCACCGAGACCCTCTGTCAAAATCAATGTTGGTGGCACCAGGACGGCCAGGGGAATCACTGTTCCCTTGAACCAGAGCTTGGCCGCCTGTACCAGCAGGAGCAGTCCGAGGGCCAGCAGGGCATGACGGACTTCCAAGCCAGGTCGTTCCCGACGCATGACGAGCAACATCACGCCGCAGGCCGCCAGGGCCTCGATGAAACGCGTCAACCAGATCACAGGTTGCGGCTCCCGTTTCACCTTGCCGAAGAAATCGAGCACGTCATAGGCCTGGGGACTGATCGCTTCGCCTTTACGGGTGATGAGATCGCCCTGGCGAACCTCGATCGTTGGGACCCCCTGCTTGGTGAGTTGTTCCTCGAACAGCTGCTTGCTGAGGATCGGATCGGTACGGAGGTTGCTGCTTCCCTCGAACGTGCTGGTCAGCACCTTGCTGGCTAACGAGAACGCTGCGGGATTGTTGGCCTCCAGCTTGATGCCCTTCATTTGCAGGGACGCAGCCACTCGCAGTTGGTCCGGAGCCAAGCTGCTCACAACCCCCTGGCTGAGCATGCGGCCAGCGGCTCTGCGTACAGCGGTGTCCCAGGCCAGATGATCCTTCGTGCTGCGTTCCTCGAGCCAGCGTTGTTCGAGCGGCGTGAGATTGACAGGCCCGATTCGTGCAGCGTTTCCACTGTCCGTGACCCGTTGCAGTTGTCTGAGCTGATCTTCCAGCCGGCGTTGGAGTTGCGATGTCTGTTCGGGATCGATGACCTGAACCACCGACCGTGCGAAGAGTTTGGAACGTCTCTGTTCAAGTGCCGTGCTGTCCTGAACAAGCGCATCCTTGGGCGCGACCGCATCAAAGGGAGCCAACGATCCCGGCTGGAGTTCCGGCTTCAGCAACCACGGCAGGCTGGATAAGACAGCAACGCTGATGCAGATCAGAAGCAGGGCGACGGACTGCATTCGCGTCCATCGCAGCAGCCTGCGGGATGGCCCTTCGTGTCGGAGCCAGCTCTGCCAGAGGAGACTCAGATTAAGGCTGCTTACACGGGGGAAGCGAACCAAGGCAGCCCGGCTGACAGCTGCACGCTAGCTCTCCTCTGAGGCCATGCTGGGATCACCCGATATCCGATGGGATGGCCCTTCGACTGGATGGAAAGGCACTGTCGAAACAGCTGGAGAAGCGCTTGCACCAGTTGATCCAAGGTCAATTGGCATCGGTCGGTCGACCGCCGGGTCTTGCCTTGATGCGGATTGGCGATGATCCCGCTAGTGGGGTTTATGTCGCCAACAAAGAAAAGGCCTGTGCCCGGGTGGGTGTGCAGAGCATGGGTCTGCACCTTCCAGCGGAGCGTTCAGCAGAGGAGGTGCTGACCAAGCTTCGAATTTTCAATCAGGATCCGTCCGTGGACGGGATCCTGCTCCAGCTTCCTTTGCCGCAGGGATTGGAGGAGGGGCCTTTGTTGGCGGCCATCGACCCGGAAAAGGATGCCGATGGTCTGCACACCATGAATCTGGGTCGTCTGCTGAAGGGTGAAGCCGGCCCGCGCAGTTGCACCCCCGCAGGTGTGATGGCGTTGCTGCGCAGCAGTGGAATGGATCCGGCTGGAAAGCGAGCCGTGGTGGTCGGTCGCAGCATTCTTGTGGGTCAGCCGATGGCGCTGATGCTTCAGGCGGCGAATGCCACCGTCACGATTGCCCATTCCCGCACGAAGGATCTTGCTGCCCTCACCCAGCAGGCTGAGATCCTGGTAGTCGCAGCGGGGCGGCCCGGCATGGTCGGGGCTGAGCATGTCCGGCCCGGTGCGTTTGTGGTGGATGTCGGTATTCATCGCAAACCGGAGGGCGGCCTCTGTGGGGATGTTCGTGCCGCAGAGGTGGAGCCGATTGCGGCGGCTCTTTCGCCAGTTCCGGGTGGTGTTGGCCCGATGACGGTGACGATGCTGTTGGTGAACACCGTTTTGGCCTGGTGCCGACGTCATGGCATCGACCATGGGCTCGATGACCTCGTCGTTTGATCGTCCTCCATGCCATTCCATTGGTTGTTCCCCACGCCTGTCTTGCAGGCGGATCTGAAGCCCGATGGGGCGATTGCCGAGGCCATGGATTCAGAACTTGAGGCCTTCGATCGCCAGGTGTATCAGCACCCGGAGTTCAGTGATCGCAACAACCTCACCGGTGATCTTCTCGGCCATGCAGGCCTGGATCAGCTCCACAGGATGGAAGCGTTTCAGTGGCTGAATCAGCAGCTGGCACTGGGCACCGCCACCTATCTGGAGGAACTACTGGGATCGGATCACGGACTGGAGGTTCATATTCAGAAGGCTTGGCCCGTGGTGTGTGCCAACGACGGTGGAACGATTGAGACGCACACCCACCGCAATGCTCAGTTGAGCGCGGTCTTTTACGTCAGGACGGAACCCGGAAACGACTCTGGAGAGCTGGAGTTCCAGGCACCCGAGAACTATTTCAGTCACGTTATGGCGATTCCTTATCAGGATGCGGCCGCATCAGGGGGGGTGTTCGCTCCGCAGAGGCACCGTCTGCTTCTTTTTCCCTCCGATCTGCGTCACCGCGTGACGCCCTATCAAGGACAGTCATCGCGCTATTCGGTTTCCTACGACCTGGCCATCACAACGCCCTCAGGACAGGGCAGAGAAATGCGCATGCCCCACCCATTGGATTGGGTGCCCCTGGTGCTGGAGGGGACGACCTGATGCCGCCTTGCTCCCCCATCGTTTCAGTTGGCTGTGCCTTTGTTCTGAGGGAGTCGAGCCATCACGTTGGTAAGGCGTCGCCTGACACGCCACCAGCGCTGGGCTGACTTTGCTTGTTTAGTGCTCTGAGGCTCTGAGATCAGCAGGTCAAGGCGCCCTCGAATTGTGTTGGCTTCAGTAAGCAGGTGGAAGCGTTCTTCATCAGTGAGTTGATCGGGAGTGAGTTTCTCCAGGAGCCGTTTTGAGGCATGGAGGTGGTGAAGAAGACGATGAGGAACACGATCCTGCCTGAGCTGTTGGCGAACCTCATCGATGAGTGTTTCAACAGTTCTGGCCAGCTCCACCGGAGCATGGTGATGCACGATTCGATCGGCGATCCGCTTGATGTGTCTGCGGCGCAGTGGTTTGTGCAGCGGATGAGCCAGCAGACCCGGGTCGTGTGCCAGTCGCTGCAGCACCATTTCAGGCATCGCTTCCGTTACCGGAACCTCGAAAGGGAAGTGGCGATCAAAAGCGGGTGAGAGTTCGCTGCGCTGACTGATCAGCAGCAGACCAACCGCAGCCCATGCGTTCGCAAGATTTGTAGGTAATAAACGAAGCTGGCGTTGAAGGCTCTGAAAAAGCCGTTCACAGGGCGCCACGCCTGAGTAAGCGCAGGGCGTTCCGCAGATCTCACTGAGGTAGCGCTCCACGAGCTCTAGTTCGGCGAGTTCGTCGTCGAGTTGTTGTCGTGAGTCCAGCCGATAAGCCTCCTGCACCCAGTCAGGATCCAGCCCGAGATCATCGATCTGTCGACGGAGTTTCAAGCGCCGATCCACCCAGCCGTAGGGAAGCTTGGTCTCCGGTGCCAGCTGAAGGGCTGTTTCGATGTATTCAACATCGCTTCTCGAGATCTCATCCGGCAGAACGGCAACGAGAGGTTTCTGGAAGCGGTGAAACCCTTCGGGGTCCTCTTTCTGGAGCTGTCGCATGGCAGACAGTCGTCTGTTGCCGTTCACCACCACACCGGTGGAATCCACCAGGAGTGGTTCGGTCTGCACTTTCAGGCGCTTCAGTTCGCGCAGGATCGGACCGCGCTGGTCTCCGGCTTTCTCCAGCAGCAGCGCATGGAGGAGATGCTGCGTTGAGCCCGCTGATTCGCTGCGGTGGAGTTGTTTCAAGCTGGACGGTTGGCTTTTGAAATGCTCCTGAAGGGCCGCCAGCAACCGTCCGTTGTCAACGCGATACACCAGCAGTTCCTGATCGAGCTGGACGGTCGGAATCTGAACCGGGCCCTCTCGCAAGGTCACCCAGTGCTTCCCCTGGCTGTGCTGGCAGGCCTCTTTGATGCGGTGTTGCCGGGCTGCCGCGTCTTCAATGGGGGCAATCACAGGAGGCTTGCCAAAAGCTTGGTGTCGCCAGTGTCTCCTGAATCTCCCTGCCTGAGAGAATTCGGCCAGAGAAACGTCCGTCATGACCGCTGCGGCGACTTCCAAAGACAGCACTTCGACGCAGCTGAACGGATTCGACTTCCCGCAGTACCTTGCGCGGACCAAGGATCTTGTCGAGACAGCGCTTGATGCCGCTCTCGGCCCAGAACGTCCTGAATCCCTGAGGGACGCCATGCGTTATTCCCTCTTGGCAGGGGGAAAGCGGCTTCGGCCGATCCTCTGCCTGGCCGCCTGTGAGATGGCCGGTGGTTCCCTGGAACAGGCCATGTCCACAGCTGTGGCCCTCGAGATGATCCACACCATGTCGCTGATCCATGACGATCTACCGGCGATGGATGATGACGATCTGCGCCGAGGGCGGCCTACCAATCACAAGGTCTATGGAGAAGCAGTGGCGATCCTGGCTGGGGATGCTCTGCTGACCCGAGCATTTGAAATGGTGGCGATGCGCAGCCCGGGTGTTCCGGCTGAGCGATTGCTGAAGGTGGTGGGCGAGCTGTCTCTCGTGGCAGGGGCTCCCGGCCTGGTCGGTGGTCAGGTTGTGGATCTCGAAAGTGAAGGTAAGCAGGTTGATCTGGAGACTCTTGAGTACATCCATTTGCACAAAACTGGGGCTCTGCTCAGCGCGTGTGTGATTACTGGCGCAACCATTGGCGGGGCGGATGAGACCTTGATCGCAGCGTTGCGAACCTATGCACGCGGCATCGGTCTGGCTTTCCAGATCATCGACGACATCCTCGATATCACTGCAAGCAGCGAGGTGCTGGGCAAAACTGCCGGCAAGGACCTTATCGCGGACAAAACCACCTATCCGAAATTGTTGGGATTGGAGGAATCCCGGAACCGAGCTCAAGCCTTGGTGAGTGAAGCGAAGCAGGTGCTGAAGCCCTGGTCGGCAAAAGCATCTCCTTTGCTCGCTTTGGCGGATTTCATCACGAGCCGTGATCGATGATGGAGATCCATCATTCCCATGCCGTTCTGCACGAATTGTTGGACAACGCGAGCCTTGCCTGGGGTTTGATTGCCTGCGGCACAGCTCAATTGTCAAAGCTATTCATTGAGCTTGTTGTTCATCAACGCTGGCGCCCCAAGGTGCTGATTGAAACGGGAGGGATGCCATCCAGTCATTCCGCTTTGGTGACAGGGACGGCTGCCTGTCTTGGCTGGACGATGGGATTTGATCATCCAATCTTCGCCCTGTCGGCCACGATTGCGTTTGTCGTGATGTACGACGCCAGTGGGATTCGAAGATCCGCTGGAAAGATTGCTGAACGAATCAACCAGCTACCGACTGAGCTCTGGAATGAAGCACTCGAATCCCCACTCAAAGAAAGTCTTGGACACACTCGGCTTGAAGTCCTGGCTGGCAGTGTTATGGGGCCGCTGATCGCTTTGCCTGGGCTTAATTTCCTCGGTTCGCCAATCCATTTGATTGATGAATTTTTTCGTGCGCTTTCGTGATTGAAACCACGGAAAAGATTGTGATGCTCACGCGTTTCAGTCTGTTGTCTTGGTCGATTGTGTGAATAAAGGAGCCTGATCTTTCGCTGAAAAGGTGTTTGGCAGGCGGCTGTTGTCTCTGCTTTTGGTTTGAGATTGTTCTGCTCGATCAGTCGGGATCGTCCTGGCAATGTTGATGCCAGCGGTTGCCCCACGTTGTTGTTGAGGGTTCGTCCCCGTGCGATGCGTTGACTGGCAGTTCACTGATCGCACCACCGGCGCGACCCAACCGGCGCGACACAGCTGGTGTCGTCAGAATTGCGATAACGAATATTCCATTCTTTGATCATCGCTGTGCAGGTGTCATCCCTCGTCTGATGGAGTCTCTGACTAAGGATCAGCAGTCAGCGAGCGACAACTTTCTGCGCTGGTTGGAGGGGCCTTCTGATGGTTCCCCGTTTGTTCTCAGTGGATTTGCCGGTAGCGGGAAGACATTTCTGTCGATGCGTCTGCTGCGTGCAGTTGAGCAACGCGGTCTCTGCTGGACTGTCGTTGCACCCACCCACAAGGCGGTGGGCGTGTTGCGTCATGCGTTGCATTTGGAGGGACTCAGTCCCACTTGGTACCCATCCACGATCCACCGTCTGCTGCGTTTAAAGCTCAAGCGTCAAGGAGATGCTGAACAATGTGAGCCCACTGAGCAGACGGCTCTCGCCCTTGAGCATCTCAGCCTTGTGCTGATTGATGAGGCGTCGATGATCGACAGCACATTGCTTGGCATCGCTCTGCAGTGTGCCCATCCGTTTCGCACCAGACTTGTGTTTGTGGGGGATCCTGCTCAGCTGCCCCCGGTGGGGGAGCCGGAGAGCCCGGTGTTTGCCATGCAGCGGGCCAGTCGCGCCACGCTTCAGGAAGTGGTGCGACATCAGGGGCCTGTGTTGCAGCTGGCCAGTCGCCTGCGTGATGGAGGCCTGCCTTGTCGTCAGCCCCCGCTTCTTAATCCGATTCAGGATCGACAGGGACGGGTGATGTCCCTGGGCAAACGGGAATGGCTGGATCAGGCCAAAACCGCCTTACGGGATGCCGCACTGCAGGACAATCCAGATGCGGCTCGCATTCTTTGCTACACGAATCGCACGTTGGAGGGCCTGGTTCCCCATGCCCGGCGGGCTGTGCATGGTTCGATGGCAGATCAGATGCCTGTGCTCCCTGGAGAGGTCTTGATCAGTCGCTCCGCTGTGATGGCGCCGGCCTCCCGCGATGGGGTGGAGGCCGGAGAAGAGCCTGACATGGTGCTCGCATCCAACCGCGAAGTGGTGGTGCGGGATGTCAAACCCGAATCCTGCGATCTTGTGGATTTCGGATGTTCCGGTGCAGACGGCCCCGTGCCGGTCATCGAGACGCTGGCCGTAAGCGTCAGTGCCGGTGACCTTGATCTGACCCTCCGTTTGCAGCCTCCTGTCGGCAGCAACGCCAGACATCAGCTTGACGCAGTGATGAAACGACTGCGGCAGCAGGCACGGGATGCAGGAAAGAAGAGCGGCCGAGCGTTATGGCGGCAATATTTCATCATCCGTGATGCTTTTGCAGCTCTGGGACCTGCGGCAGTCCTGACCGTGCATCGCAGTCAGGGCAGCAGTTTCGGTGAGGTGTTTGTGGCGCCGGATGTGTTCTGGCCGCAGGATCTGACGCTGCGACGCCAGCTGGTGTATGTGGCGGTCAGCCGAGCTCGGACAGGTGTTTGGTTGGTGGGCCAGCACCAGGAGCAGGAACAGCAGGAGATTTGGATGGCTGGATTCAGGCCGCAGTGAAACCCAGGACTCCTTGCCAGCCCAGATAAAGACCCAGCAGGAGGCTGATGCAGGCCAGCAATCGCTCCCCTTGCGCAATGAGAAGCAACTTGATCGTTTTCAGCAGAGGTAGGACCTGCTCTCCTGCAACCAGGACGGCCACCACAGGAAGCAGGAGCAGCAGGCTGGAGCCAAAGGTGAACATCAGGCTGCCAATCAGCTCCTCCGACCCGTTTAGATCTGCGGCCAAGATCATTGCGGCGGATTTGGCGAACAGGAGCAGGTCATCGGGGCTGATGACCTCAAGAACTGAACTCAGGGCCAGGAGCAGCGGCATTGGCATCGCGATGAAACGATCTAAGGACCGGCTCCAGGCCGGCGGTTCGCCTTGTTCACCAATGGTTTTCACCAGTTCCCGGATGCCAATGCTCAGGAGAGCACCACTGCCGATCAGATCCAGTCCGATCCGAGGGTGTGAGCCCTGGGTCATGTCCATCACCAGTCCATGCCCGAGGGTGAGCAGAGCGGCCAAGGCGACCAGGGTTGTCAGCATCCAGCCAACCAGATAAATCATTCCCCGCTGAATGGGTCTGGGTCCGAGCAGCAAAAGCAGCAGCAGGGTGATGTGCAAAGGGGAGACGGCAATGCCGAATCCGAAGGCACCAAGGTCGAGCCAGAGCGGAGCCTCAGGCACTCTCGCTCTCCTCCATGAGGTTCGGCATAAGGTCCGGCGACATTGGACCGAGATCCGGGAGCCAATGTTCCGCTAACTGCAATCGCAACCTCCGTTGTCGCCGGCTGGAGAGGCAGTTCAGAACGGCGCGTGCGGCAAGATCCGTCGGGATGCTGGTGAATCCGCGGGGCGCACGCTTCATTTTTTCTGGCGGGAGTTCATCAAAGACCTACACACGCGTGGAGGATCCGGCCATGAATCGGACCTTTGGTGACAATGATGTGCTGGTCAAAACCTGTCTGAGGTGGGTGCGTTCCAGTGGCTGATGGCCTGGATCTTGCGTTCCCAGCCAAGGACGCTCACAGTCGCGGTTCCGAGCTTGAACATTTGGCCTGAGCTGACGCCAAGTCCAAGCCACGTGCCGGTCACAGCACGAAGGATGTGGCCGTGGGCAAACAGGGCCACATCTCCCTGCCCTGGGATGTTCATTGCTGTTTCAATCGCTCGTTCACAGCGGGACTGCACCTCCTCAACGCTTTCTCCATTGGGGCAGCCGTGCGTCCATACCGTCCAGTTCGGAACAGTCCTGTGGATGTCTTCCGTTGTGACGCCTTCGTAGTCGCCATAGTTCCACTCACGAATCTCTTCACAGATCTGCATCGTTTCAGCCAGGCCACTGAGTTCACAGGTGCGACGCGCTCGTTGCAACGGTGAGCAAAGGACAGCGGCGAAGACGCGTCCGCTCAGAATCGGGGCCAACGCTCTTGCTTCCCGTTCACCTTCAGGGAGAAGCGGTAAGTCGGTGTTCCCGGTGTGTCGGCCATTCTTTGCCCATTCGGTCGCTCCATGGCGGAGCAGCCAGAGTTGGCGATGGGCGTCAGACATCGAGCGAAACTGCTTGGCCTGTTCAGGATGGTCAGTTTTCAGTCCGCTGACCGTTGGTTAGCTCTCTCAGCAGGAATGGCCCTCACATCTTGAGTATCAAGGCGCCAAGCCCGATCCCGATGGCCAAGCTGACAACACCCAGGATCGCTTTCCAGAAGTCTTTGGTACGTGGATTGAAGACGTCTTGTCCCATTCGTATCCAGTTATGGCATCAAGCCAGTGTCCTCTGCGGATGCTGGATAAGGGAAGCGTCGCACCACCTCGCGATGCAGTTCCCAATCTCTTCAGAGGGGTATTGCGTTGAAGACCTCGGAGATTGTTGATCGACACCATGTCCTCATTCAGGAGCAACTCACGCTGTCAAAAACGGACTTCAAACCAATCATCGCCGGTGACCGGCAGTTGAACAGGCAACACCTGTTTCACTCGAGCGCCG
Source organism: Synechococcus sp. AG-670-F04 (assembly GCA_003211515.1). Lineage (GTDB taxonomy): Bacteria > Cyanobacteriota > Cyanobacteriia > PCC-6307 > Cyanobiaceae > Parasynechococcus. Next base: position 29,670 of record QCSN01000004.1, on the reverse strand, counting down.
GGTGGTCCCTGCTCGCACCAGGCTCTGAGTTCGGCAATGGAGTGGGGCAAACCTTCCACTTGAACTTCAACGCTGCCATCTCGGCAATTGCGAACCCAGCCCCGCAGTCCGAGATCGAGTGCTCTTCTGCTGCAAGTTCCGCGGAAACCCACACCCTGCACCCGTCCATGGATGATCAGCTGCCAACGTTCCACGAAAGGTTGAGACCTGGGTTGACGGCGATTCACGAAACGCCGGTCGTTACTTTCGGCCCGGTTGCGAGCGCGTCGCGCCATCGGGAGCAGATCGTCGTACAGCTGGCCCAGTGGAGGTGAATCCAGCTGGCGTGAAGAGTCCGTTGCCCCCATCCTTCTCGTCGCGTTTTTAAGCGCCAACCCATAATTTCCCACAGCGAGTGCACCGATTCCAAGCTTTCTGGAACTTTGCTTTGAAGTTGCCAACGGTGAAATTCATGCCCCTGAATCACCTCATCTCGGCGCGTCACCAGGCCATCCCGATGGGCGTGAAGTGTGCGATAACCCACCTGTAACTGTCCTTGGGATGCCTGGAAGGGCAAGATTCCCGCCATCGGATGCAGTGTTCCATTGAGGTCGGTCAGGCTGCGGCCAAGCAACAGCATCCCGCCGCATTCCGCATAGACGGGGCGAAGCGCTGCGAAGGTGCGAAGTGAATCGAGGCTGTTTTGCGCTGCACTGAGTTGCCCTGCATGCTGCTCCGGGAAGCCACCGGGGAGCATCAGGCCGCAGGCTTCGCTGGGGATAGGTTCATCGGCAAGGGGGCTCCATGGAATGAGCGGCATGCCCCGCTTCTCCATCAGTTCACCCGTTTCGGGATAGCGGAAATGGAAGGCCGCATCCGAAGCCACGGCGACTGGGTAGGAGCCGGGCTGCCTGGGCTGTTCCATGTGCTCTATGGCCAGAGGATCAGGGCCGGGCGCTGGGGCCTTCAGCAGGGGAAGAAGTTTGCCCAGATGGAGATGGGCCTCGGCGAGAGAGGCCCATCGGTCCCGATGCGTCCCGGGGTTGTGAAGTTCATGGGCTGGGGCCAGACCGAGGTGACGGCTCGGCAACGTGAGGGCATCGGTTCTCGGTAAACAGCCCAGCAGGGGCACTCCAAGTCGGTCGAGAACCTCAGACAGCAACTCACGGTGCCGTGATGTGCTGACGCGATTGAGGACAACTCCCGCCAGCTGGACAGCGGGGTCGTGGTCACGAAAACCCCGCACAAGGGCTCCGAGTGATGCGGCCTGGCCTCCCGCATCGACCACGAGAACCACAGGAAGTCCGAGGAGACGGGCCGTGGCGGCGGTGCTCCCTGCCTCGCTGCTGCCAATTCCATCGAACAGGCCCATCACGCCTTCCACCAGGGCCAGGTCTGCCATCCCCCCGTAACCGTGAAAGGCCCGTTGCACCCATGGCGCACCGCAAAGGTTGAGATCAAGATTGCGACATGGGCGCTGAGCGATGGTGCTCAGCAGCTGAGAATCCAGGTAATCAGGTCCGACCTTGAACGGCTGGATGCTGTGACCTTGCCCTCGGGCCCAGGCCAGCAGTGCAAGGCTCAGAAGAGTTTTGCCGCTGCCGCTGGCCGGTGCTGCGATCACAACGGCCATGGCGTTGGGGTGCGCTCAGGCGAGCAGCCTGGCAGCCAGCGGTGCTGCCGAAGCCAGAAGCGGATTGGTGCTGTCGTGTCCGCCACTCAGAAGTCTCGCTACGTCCATTTCCGGAGTGGAGTGCTGAACGGGTACGACCTCTTCGATGAGGTCGAGATCAGCCATGCCGCCTCCTTCCAGCCGCATGCACCCCCCTGATTCGGCGCAGAGGATCACACACATGCCTTTGCCTTGCTCTGGCTGGCAAACCATGCGCAATCCCACCAACTGACCTGCATGGACGCTGGGCTGCCCCATGGGTACGGACATCAGATGAAATTTCACCTCGACTCCATCGCTGCGGCGGAAAACAGAGGCGACCCCATCCTCAACCTCCTGTGAAGAGAGCAGATCCCAGCCCAGTCGATCCGCGATCCATGCCGTGAGGAGCAGGCCCTGGGCTGGATGGTGACCTTCCACGTCAACATCCAGCTGAACGACGTGGCTGAGGGCATCCCGCCGGTGCGGTGGATCGAACACCATGGCCAGTGTTTCGTGCCAACTCCGCAGTCGGAGCCAGTTCAGGTCGTTCACCGCCTGGCCTGATCCCACCCGTTGACTGAGCAGCTCGAGGCAATGGCGAGGGCGACCGATGGCGGTGTCGATGATTAGCCGTCGAGGGGCACTGGCCAGTTGCTCCATCAAAGCGGGAGCTTCATCGAGGAATCCGTTCCACCAGACCCAGGAGGGCATGGACTGCGGCAAGAGCGGTTGCAGGATGTTCATTCCTTCCTGAAGTGCGGCACGGCCGCCGCGAAGGACCACCACATCACCACATGCGGCGGTGCCGCCACCCTCTTCTGGCAATGGGCAATAAGCAGCCACCATTGTTTCTAGGGATTGGCCGTCATTAATTGTTGGGGCCAATGTGATCAGTCGGCGTGGCTGAAGGGCACTCAGAGCCGGGTCGATGTACTGACCGCGCAGATCTTCCATGGACTCATTTCCGCTGAAGGTCGCGGCTGCCTCAATCACACTCCCATCCAGTGGCGGGGTGCTCAGGGGCAGATCGGCATCGATCACGGCCTGTCGACCTGAGGCGATCAATTCCTTGGATTGCTGGCCGGTGATCGGGCCTTGAAGGCGGCCACTGCGCACCAGTTGCTGTTCTGCCCAGGCCGGCTGCCAGACCAGCAGACAGAAGGTGTTCGCTCCTGTTCCCGTGCTGCCCTGCTGCTCGGGAGACCAGAGTTGCTCCAAATAGGTGGGCACGTCTGAGGGAGCGAGTTCAAGAGGGGTTTGAAGGGTGAGTTGCGGTGACATGGTGCTGCCGTAAGAAGGAGGACGATCGGGAGTTGCGGTTCAGGGACGGCGCCAGAGCAATCCATCACGGGCAAGCAGGGCATCCGCAGCTGCTGGTCCCCAGGTGCGCGATTCGTAGGGATGGATCGGAAGCTGCCAGGGACTGTCTTCGATCAGTTCCAGAAGCGGTGTGTACAAGCGCCAGGCCGCTTCCACTTCATCGCTGCGGGTGAACAGGGTTGGATCCCCGAGCATCGCGTCAGCCAGAAGGCGTACATAGCCCTCATCGGAGGGTTCACCGAAGGATTCGTCGTAGGAGAATTCCATATCGATGGGTCGGCTGCGCATGCCTGAACCTGGAGATTTGACATCGAAGCGGAACTCAGCACCCTCATCGGGCTGAATGCGCAGAATTAATTGATTGGCTGTTGGTCCACCCGTGGCAGCATCAAAAAGGTGCACCGGAGCTTCTCGGAATGTGAGCACCACTTCGCTGACCCGCTTGGCCAACCGTTTTCCAGTTCGCACGTAGAACGGAACTCCCTGCCAGCGCCAGTTGTCAATGAACAGTTTCAGAGCCACGTAGGTCTCTGTGGTGCTGTTGTGATCAACACCTGGTTCCTGGCGGTAGCCCTCGAGAGGGGAGTCCTGGGTGCCACCCGGTCCATATTGTCCTCGCACGCAGCAATTCCAGGGTTCAAGCTCGTCGGCAAGCCGGGCTGCTTGCAGCACTTTGGCTTTCTCAGTGCGGATCGCTTCCTGATCAAAGCGTCCTGGTGCTTCCATCGCTGTGATCGCCAGCATTTGGGTCAGGTGGTTTTGCACCATGTCCCTGAGGGCGCCAGAGGTTTCGTAATAACCCGCACGCTCTTCCACACCAACAGTTTCGGCTGCAGTGATCTGCACGCTTGAGATGTAATTGCGATTCCAGATCGGCTCAAAAATTGTGTTGGCAAAACGGAGCACCAGGATGTTTTGGACGGTCTCCTTGCCGAGATAGTGATCAATTCGGAAAATTTGATTCTCCTGGCCGCAGCTCTGCACCACATGGTTGAGAGCCTGAGCACTGCCGTAATCGCGCCCGAAGGGCTTTTCGATGACCACGCGTGAACGTTTGGGGTCTTTGAGCAGTCCGGCATCCGCAAGAGATCGGCATCCGCTCCCGTAGAACTTTGGTGAGACTGAGAGATAAAAAGTCCTGTTCCCTCGGGTGGCGCATTGTTGATCGATCAGCTCCAGTCGACCTCCAAGGCGGACCACGTCCTCCGGTTTCTGCAGGTCGACAGGCTCGTAAAAGAGTTTCGCTGAGAATTGTTCCCAGGCTTCAGGTTGTTCCTCAACCTTGCTGGGCATTGCTTCCGCCATTTTTCCGCGGAACTCCTGATCGCTCCATGGCCGTCGCGCACATCCCAGGAGAGCGAACTCGCTCGGCAGCCGCCGTTGTTTGAAAAGCTCAAACAGAGCGGGTACGAGTTTCCGATGGGTGAGATCGCCGCTGGCACCGAAAATCACCAGACATTGGGGAGAGATCACACGCTCCTGACGAAGCCCAACCCGCAATGGATTAGTGATCGTTGCGGTCATGGGGAACGTGCTTCTGACGTCGGTTTAGGCACGGAAGGCGAAATCAACAGCGCTTAAGCCTCTCCCGTATTGATTTGACCTTGTTTTTGTTGTCAACTGAAAAAAAAGTCCGCTCCCAGATGGGGAGCGGACCTGAACAACGGATTCGACTTGCCCCTCTGCAGGGGAGCCGAATCTCAATAAGTTTCCACGTGCCAACGATCGGCCTTTTTGAGTTTCGGGCGTAACTCAGACCAGTCGAGACCCTTGGCAGTGGCTGCGGCAGTCATGGCCTCATCAATGCCTGGTTCCATTCCTCGAAGCCCGCACATATACACATGGGTTTTGGGATCTTCGATCATCGCGAAAATCTCCTCCGCGTGTTCAAGGACCCGGTCTTGGATGTACATCCGACCGCCCTTCGGATTCTTCTGTTCCCGGCTGATTGCCTTGGTGTAGCGGAAGTTATCGGGGAACTCCTTCTCGTAGTGGAGGAAGTCCGTGTCGTAGAGCAGGTTGGCTGTCTTCGGAGCACCCATAAACAACCATGCTTTACCGCGGAACGTCCAACCGTTGGCGTCACGCTCTCTCGGTTCGAACATCCGACGGATGTAGGTCCGCATCGGAGCGATCCCGGTACCTGTGGCCAACATGATGATGTTCGCGTCCTCATCTTCAGGAAGAAGCATCTCCTTGCCGACAGGACCCGTGATCTTCACTTGGGAGCCGGGTTCAATGTCACAGAGATAGGTGGAACACACGCCGTAGATCTGGTCCCCTGCCTCGTTCTTGTACTCCAACTGGCGGACACAGAGTGAGACAGTGTCGTCCTGGTAGTTGTCGCCATGCCGGGTGCTGGCGATCGAGTACAGCCGCAATTTGTGGGGTTTCCCTTTGGCATCATTTCCTTCAGGAATGATTCCAATGCTTTGGCCTTCGACGTATTCGAGCTGTGGATCACCGCCTGATAGGTCGAAGGTGATGTGCTGAACCCTACCGATCGCCCCGTCCTGTAGAAGGCTGTAATTTTCGGTCACCTTGCCCATGAAGGGCTTCTTGGGCTTGTAGGTGTTGACCGGAACGTTGCCGTGGGGCTTTTTCTTGGCCGCCGGCGCTGGAGCTGATGGAGCAGCTGTGGCTTTGGGAGCCGGCGCACTGCTGGCTTGAACGACCGGCTGCGGCTGTGCTGGAGCGTCGTCCCCAGCACGCGTAACGGAGAGAATTTTTGCTCCCGAGGCGGTCAGCCTTTTGTAGAGGGTGTTCAGGCTGTCCATGGTCACGCGGTAAGTCCGAGTCACCGAGGAACCGGCACCAGCCTGAATGCCGCTGGCAACAACCGTCAAAAGAGATGTGGACGATCCACCGGCTGTGGCGTTCGGCACCTGCATGTCAACTCTTCTGGCAAGTGGCGCGACTATAGGCGTGGCCTCAGGCTTTTACCGTTTGGCTCGTATCAGGATCTCTCGATAAGTGCGCTGGACAACGTCTTTAGGATCTGAAGGTTCAGAGACTTTCAGGAGCGCATTTCGGCGTTGGTATCTCCACAAGCTCTTTTTCGGGGTGGACGCCGTGACGCCGGCTCCTCTCAATCCGACAGGATTGAACAAACCATGGAACGACTGCCGCAGGGTGTGCGTCGCCTGGCAGTTCAATTGAGAACCGGGATTCCCTTGGATGTCCTCTGGGACGTCTTGACGGACTATGAGCGGTTGGAAACATTTATCCCCAACCTCGCCAAGAGTGAACTTGTGCGTCGCGATGGCCCGACGGTCCAGCTGCAGCAGGTAGGTAGTCAGCAACTGCTCGGATTGCGTTTTTCTGCGCAGGTGACCTTGGAACTCACGGAGTACAGACCGGAAGGATTGCTTCAGTTCCGGATGCTGCGTGGTGATTTCCGACGTTTTGAAGGTTCATGGCGCGTTCGCTCTCTGCCGGAAGGGTCGTCTCTTCTCTACGAACTGACTGTCCAAGGTTGCCTGGGCATGCCAATCGCTCTTATCGAAGAACGGTTACGCGATGACCTTTCAAGCAATTTGAGCGCTGTTGAGGCGGAAGCAAGGCTTCGTTGGAGCAAACATTGAGCTGAAGCAGTAAATCATCTGAACGATTGATAAGCTGATTATTCGTTTCACTGTCTCAGTAAAAAAATGAGTTAGAAACAAATTTAAAACCTATATTTACGGCTTAATTTTGAAAACAAATATTAGTTTGTCCAAACTTGTTTGGGGCATTCATGCATTTGAGAAGGTGACTTGTGAAGTCTCAGCAGAGTGAATCTGCAAGGAAGATTTGACGGAGATCACTCCATTCTCAGGTCAATACCCCCAAGGGGATTCGAACCCCTGTCGCCTCCGTGAAAGGGAGGTGTCCTAGGCCTCTAGACGATGGGGGCGAGGCCGTGACCGGACAGCTGTCTGTGCTGTTGATCACAAGGCAAAGCTACGGGTCAGCCTCACCCTCCGTCAAGGCGACCTGTCCCCATTCCTGACCTTGGCCTTGCCAAATTGGAACAGTGAAATAAAAACAGGCCCCTTCTTCGGGTTCCGAAACCACCCAGATCCGCCCTCCGTGAACTTCGACGATCCGTCGGCATACCGAGAGACCGACCCCGTAGCCGGTGGTTCGATTCGAGGTCTGGGGCAAGCGGACGCGATCCAGAAAAATGCGTTGCTGCTCCTCCTCAGGAATTCCTGGACCGCTGTCGCAAACGCTCACTTCAACCCACTGGCTGGTTCGGTGCAGCATCGTCAGGGTGATGTGACCGCCATTCCCCGTGTATTTCAGGGCATTTTCCAGCAGGTTGAGCAACACCTGGCGCATGCGTCGCTGATCCGCAAAGACCTTCGGAAGGTCGATAGGAATATCAGTGCGGATTTCGACATTGCGTCCTAGCCAGAGTTTTTCCAGCTCAAGGATTACCTCTGCCGAAACACTGGCCAGATCCAACCGCTGCGGGTTGAACAGTGTTTCCCAACGCGTCGTGCCAACCTCCAGCAGATCTTTGGAGAGAGCTTCCATCTCTTCGAGTCTGCGGGTGATCACATCCTGGAAGCGGTTCATGTCGATCTGCCCGAGCCGTTGGCTTTGAAGCGCCAGGGCCGCGGCGGTCAAAGGGGTCCGCAATTCATGGGCCACCATCCGCAGCAGCCGTTCCTGGGCGTGGATCCGATCGATGAGTGTCTCGTTCTCCTGGCGGAGAACGAGGAGCTGGTCTTCCAGCTGGAGTTCTTTTTGTGTACGGCTGCCGTCCAGTTCAGTGGGCCGAAGGCTCAGGCCAAGGCCACTGACCACACCGTCTTGCTGCCAACGAGGAACCCAGCCCTTGAGTTGTTGGAGGATGTTGCTGCCTGCAAAGACCTGTTTGGGTGATGGGGCGAGCTTGATGAGGGCTGGTGTGACAACCAGTCTGTGCAACTCCAACAGCTCAGGCTGCTGTGAAGGGTCCGCGACTTGAAGGGTGACCTCGAAACCGACGTCTTCCCGCTCTAGATATTGAACCAACCCGCGGAGATCATTGCCGGAGAGGTGATGCCGCGCCGCGACCAGCAAAAGTTGAAGCTGCTGACGTCCTTTGGGTCCGTCATCCTTCACGCAACATCAGGCCTGAGAATCGAAGGCTCACCTTATGGGTTTTTGACTAGAGCGGCATCTGGGCTAAGACAATTAGGAAGATCTTGTTGCCCCCGAGGCGCGGTCCATGTCGCTTTTTTCCGCGAAAAACCGCATTCCACTCACGGCGCCAGGAGCTGTGAATCAATCCCCATCGGTCAACGTCGATAGCAATCTCAGACGTTGGTTCGCCCGAAACCTTGGACTGTGGCGTTCAAAGCGTCAGTACCTGTTCAATGACAATCAGGTTTTCCATCTGGATATGAATCTCAAGATGGAGACATTTGCTGAGCCTCAGGCTGGTGAGACGCGTTACCGATTCAGCTGGTGGCCTGACGAGTCCAATCAGCATTCAGAGGCATTTTTTGCAAGAAAGCCTTGGTATGAACGCAGTGGTGTGATGGAGGCGACTCTCTGGGGGCACCAGTTGCAACGCAGCCGCGGATATCTCAATACCGATCCCGTGCGTACAAGCCTTCGGCAGGTTGATGAGCACGAAACCATTCTCGAATCCCATTATCAGCAATGGGACATCCTCGAGCACATCCGTCTTGTGGATCAGGATCGCTACCGCTATCGCGCAATTTACAGCTGGGAGAATGGAGAGCTGGTCATCGTTGAGCACCACCACGAAATCAGAGTCGAAGATCCGCTCCCCCCGATTCAGGACGCGTGACAAATTCGTGGCTGGTCCAGTTTGAGACGGTCGCCACAGTCAGCACATGCCATATTCATGCAGTTCGAAGTTTTGGCACTGTCGGGGACATGTTTTCAAAAATTTTCCTAGCGGTGGCGACGAATCTCGCGTTCGCCACTTCTGTTCTGGCCCAGGGGCAACCCGCCCAGAAGAGGGCTGCGACACCTGAGGAGATGAACACATACACAGTTATTAGTGCTGTCACCCTTTGTCAGGCAAGAAAACTCGGCGTTGATTTCGAGAAGTCTTTAACGATTGGAGCTACTGGTTTCTATTCGGCTGTCGCTCAGAAGCACGGGATGAAGGTTCCTGAGAGCCGCGGTAAGGCTCTTAACGAACAAGCCCTGTCAAATGGGATCGCCTTGATGACAACAGCTGCGGCTATGGAATTCTGCAAGGAGAATATTCCGCAGGAAACCCAGGATCGCCTCAAAGCGGCTTCCGATCAACTGAAGAAAGGTGGCGCCAACTAGGGCACGGTTTCCGATTTATTTCTGATCAGCAATAACTGTTTGGATGAAATTAATTACGATATGTATTACTTTGCTAACTAATTAAGTAAATCTTTGAATTTTTTCGACCACGCTCAGCGCCCGGTTTTTTTTGTTCATTTCTTCAGTCACATCCTGAAGTAGATCGCAGCTTTTGGGTTGCAGTTCTTTGTATTTTTGTCGCTTTGCTTGATGGGCACCGGGCCATTCGCGCCCTTCATTGACTGGATTCGTTTTCGATGATCAGATTGATCTCATGCATGGCTCTTGTTGCCGTTGGTTGTGGTGTGGCTGGTTCGGTGCTGCCGGCGCGGGCCCAGCATTGGTCTGATGGTGGGGCTGCTCGCTACGACTCGCTTCGTCCCACTGCTGGTGGCCATGCCTATGGGCAGGAGTTCGGAGCTGTGCCTGTGCAGGGTGATCCCTATCGAGCCCCCGCCCCCTACAGCAACACCGCCTACCCCGATCCCTGGCAGGACGCCCAGCAGCAGCAGCGTGATTGCAATCGCGGCCGGCTGATCGGAGGAATTCTTGGGGGTGGTTTGGGCTATGTGGCGTCCCGAGATGACGGCCGCAGCTGGGCAGTGCCTCTCGGAGCCTTGCTTGGTTCCCAGGTGGGATGCAGTGCTGGATCAGGCCGCGGGCCACTGCCCTGGTGATTCATCGGCCAGGATTGCCCAATCTGATGACTTGAAGGGGCATGGTCGCCGTCGATCCGATCCGCTTGGCGGACTACAAACCCTGGCCCTTCGCTCTTCCGGAGATTGCTCTGGATGTTGATCTCCGGAGTGATCAGGTCGTTGTGACGAGCGACCTCAGCCTTGAGCCCCTGAGCACGAACGTCCCGCTAATTCTTCGGGGTGTTGAGCTGACGCTGGATGGCCTGGCCGTCGATGGGGAACCCCTCGATCCTTCGACCTGGATTCAGGAGGGTGATCGGCTCACTGTGACGGGGCTGCCCGATCGCCCGTTTGTTCTGACGACGCGCTGTTCGATTGATCCGTTCAACAACACCTCATTGGAAGGTTTATATGCCAGCGGAGGCATGCTCACAACCCAGTGTGAAGCTGAAGGATTCCGCCGGATCACCTTCCATCCAGACCGTCCCGATGTCCTGAGTCGATGGCGGGTGCGGATCGAGGCTGACCGCCATCGTTATCCGGTGCTTTTGAGCAATGGCAATGCTGTGCAGTCATTGGAGCTCGGTTCAGATCGCCATGCGGTTCTTTGGGAAGATCCCTTCCCAAAGCCCTCTTATTTGTTTGCTTTGGTCGCAGGAGATTTACGGGAAATCCGTGACAGCTTCACGACAACCTCAGGTCGAACAGTTGCATTGCGATTGCATGTGGAAGCAGGGGATGAGCCTTTCACCGCCCACGCAATGGAATCTCTGAAGCGCTCGATGCAGTGGGATGAATGCACCTACAACCTTGAGTACGACCTTGATGAATACAACATCGTTGCAGTGAGACATTTCAATATGGGTGCTATGGAAAATAAAAGTTTGAATATTTTTAACTCCAAACTTGTTCTTGCTGATGCAGAGACGGCGACCGACGGCGAGCTGGAGAGGATTGAAAGCGTTATTGCTCACGAATATTTTCATAATTGGAGCGGGAATCGCATCACGTGTCGTGATTGGTTCCAGTTGTCTTTGAAAGAAGGATTAACCGTTTTTCGTGATCAGAACTTCACTGCTGATCTTCACTCGGCTGCAGTGAAGCGAATTGATGACGTAGCAATGTTGCGTAATACTCAGTTTCGAGAGGATGCTGGCCCTACCGCTCATCCAGTGAAGCCGAGTGAATATCAGGCGATTGATAACTTTTATACGACCACAATTTATGAGAAGGGGGCTGAGCTGATCCGCATGCTTCACACCCTTCTTGGCTCAAAGCGTTTTATGAGGGGAATGGCGACATACGTCAGTCGATTTGATGGAACGGCGGCGACGACCGAGGATTTTGTGCAGGCGATTGCGGACGGCGCTTGTGCCAATGGGGAGACGCTTGGCTTTGATCTTGAACAATTCAAGCGTTGGTATCACCAGGCCGGAACACCCCAGCTCACGGTTGAACGCTCCTGGGAAGCGAGGAGTGGTCGGTTAACACTTCACCTCCGACAACAAACCCCTCCCACCCCGGAACAACCTGTCAAACAACCTCTCGTGCTTCCAATCGCCATGGCGCTAATCGGAAGCACAGGTCGCCAAGGAGAGGAGCGGCTGCTTGTGTTCGATCAGGAAGAGCAAGTCATTGAAATCGGAGCAGTTCCAGGGCCCCAGCCTCCAGCTCTTTCAATCCTCCGCCGTTTTTCGGCTCCCGTGACTCTTCAGATGGACATGACCCTGGAGGAAACCCTGCAACTTCTCGCTGCTGACGATGATCCGTTTAGTCGCTGGGAGGCTGGTCAGAGATTGTCAAGGCAGGTCCTGCTGGCACGTGCGGCTGCAGAACCAGACGCAACGGTGGAATCGGCTCTGATCCATGCGTTGCGCCAGAGCCTCGTTGACATGGATGTCCAGCAAGGATCCGAACTGGCGGTGTTGTTGTCCCTCCCCGGGATGGCGGAACTTGAGGCCTGCCAAGAACCGGTGGATCCTCTGGCGTTGTTTGACGCAATGCAAAGTTGGCGATCGGTGCTCGGTTGTGAGCTGAAGTCTGAACTGCATGACCTTCTCGAGCAGTGTCGCTCGCAGTGGTCTCAGCCCTGGCCAAAGGGGCAGGGTGCGCGCTCTCTCACTGGGGTCGCTTGGAGTTGGTTGCTGGCAGCCGGTGATGCGCAGACTCCAGCGGAAGCGCTTAATGCTGTATCCGGTCCTTCTATGACGCTTGCGCGAGCTGCATTGAGAGCCTTGCAGCGTCATGCAGGTCCTGAGCGGGAAGAGGCCTTGCGTGTGTTCTACGACCGCTGGAAGGACAAACCTGTCATCCTCGATGCCTGGTTTGGGCTTGAGGCATCCACGCCAAGAAGTGATGGACTCAAAAGGGTCAAAGACCTACTGGAGCATCCGCGGTTCGATCCACTGGCACCCAACGCATTGCGCGCTGTGCTCGGAGGTTTCATGGCCAACGTGCCGTTGTTCCATGCCATCGATGGCAGTGGTTACAGGTTCATCGCAGAGCAGATTGTTGATGTGGATCAGCGCAATCCGGTCACCGCATCACGCATGGTGAAAGTGTTCAGTCGCTGGCGAAGTTACGCTCTGGAAAGGCAGCTTGTGATGCAGGAGGCCATTCAGTTGCTGGATGTTCCGGCCTTGTCATCCAACACCCGTGAAGTGGTAGTGATGCTGAAGGCCTGAGTTGGTTGTGGATGCTTCGAATTCAGATGGAGGCGATCATCACAACCACAACGATGATCGTCACCATCAGAGCTATCCAGCGCCAAGCTCCGCGGCGGTTCCGAACTGTTCGATTGATGCTGCTGCGCCCGCTTCGAGGGGCGCCCAGAGGTTGGCCGCAGCCTTGGCAAACCAGCCGACCCCCCAAGGACCGGTCAGCTCGAAAAGCGGTGCTCCCGCAGTATGGGCAGGGACGGGTCGCCAAGGGGTGTAAGGGTTGATCAAAAAACCCTTTGATTTATAGATCAAATCCTGGCTTTTTCATCGATCAGTGTGGAGATCAGGTGACCATGCCTGCTTTCAATGTTGAGTTGGAAACAGGTCGTGTTCTTAATCTTTTGATTCCATCAATGCTCGATGGAATCAAAACAGGCCGTGACATTGGTCGTGCCAGGATCAAGATAATCACGCGCATTTTTTGGTTTGTCGAGCGGCAGGATCTAGGTGATTAGCCTTGGACATGTTTGAAATGTGCTTGCGCGAAAGTATTTTAATGGTCATTCGGTTTTAGATGCCTTCGCGATGTGAAGGTTTTTTGTGAATATGGTCTCCGAATGTGTATGTAACCAATTCCAGGAGTTAGTTGTTCCTCGATCCCAAATGTCAGTTCAATGCTTTGCTTCGCAAGGGCTGGTGGATTCATTGATGGGACGCTTGGAGGCTTAACTGTTTTCTGAATGTTGTTGAGAAAATTCGTAGGTCAATTCAATCCTTTGGTTCAGAGATCGAAGCTTGTGTTTGCCTCGTACCGATCGCTGTGGCGCATCGGCAGGCCTCATCCATTGCTGACGTCATTTGTCGACGACTCCCGATGGACTCCCCAAGCCGCGAGCATTCCTGCTGCGAAACCGCTTGCATGACCGATCCAGCTCACTCCTGCAGGCGACACTCCGGGAATCAACGCGAATAAGGCGGAGCCATACAGCCAGAACGCCACCAGACTCAACAGAATCGAGAGAATCTGCTTCTCCAGCCAGCCGATCAGTAGGAGATAACCCAACAATCCGTATACAACACCGGACAATCCATGGCTGACTGCAGGCCAGGCCAGGGCAACAGGTACCTCAAGGACAATGACCGCGATCCAAACGGCCAGGTAATCACGAGTCCCTCGGGTCAGGACCAACCAACTGAGCGGCAGGAATACGACGCTGTTGGAAATGAGATGCGCCAATCCTGAATGGCTGAACGGTGCCGTAAGCACTCCCCACAGCGGCTGGGTTTGTCCCATCGGCAGATTCCACTGCCCAGCGAAGAAGATCTGATCCAGCAGTTCTTGAACCCAGGCGATGGCCAGCAGGCCCAGAGGGATCAGGAAACGTCTGCGCAACGCTCTCCGGCAGAGACCACAATGATGACGAATGTGGGCGTCGGCAGTTGAAGAGCAAGGTCGACGTGGTTGTGATTGGAAGTGGAATCGGTGGTTTGTGTTGTGGTGCACTCTGCGCAAGGTCCAGTCGTGACGTCCTGGTGCTTGAGGCACATGCACAGCCGGGTGGCGCTGCCCATGGCTTCAAGCGCGATGGATATCACTTCGAATCGGGCCCATCGCTTTGGAGTGGCCTGGGGGCCTGGCCCAGCAGCAATCCCCTGAAGCAGGTCTTGTGTGCGCTTGATCAGCCTCTGCCCGTGGTCTCCTACCGAAATTGGGACGTACTCCTGCCCGAAGGAGCCCTCCGTGTTGGCGTGGGCGCCCATGATTTCGAAACGATCGTGGGCCAGTTGCGTGGGGCGAAGGCAGTTGAGGAATGGCGCAATTTTGGATCGATTCTTCAACCGATCGCTGCCGCAGCTGCGGCCTTACCTCTCCTTTCGCTCAGGCCAGGAGCTGAAGTGATTCCCCAGATGTGGAGCAGGGGGCGACAGCTGTTGCCTCATCTCGCTTCGATGCGCCATCTCTCGGGAGCTTTTGGTCCTTTGGTCCAGCGCCATCTGAAAGATCCTTTCCTTTGCCATTGGGTCGATCTTCTTTGCTTTTTGATCAGTGGTATGCCGATGGCGGACACCAACGCCGCAGCGATGGCCACCTTGTTTGGTGAGTGGTTTCAACCCGAGGCGGCTCTGGATTACCCGGTCGGCGGTAGTGCGGCTGTGGCTGATGCTCTTGTTCAGGGTTTGCAGCGCCATGGAGGACACCTTCGCTGCAATGCCCGTGTCACCGGTTTGTTGTTGGATGGCGATCGGACCGTTGGTGTTGCTCTTTCAAACGGCGAAGAGATCCACGCCGATGCAGTGGTCAGCAATGCGGATATTTGGAGCACCCTGGATCTTTTGCCTGAGGGTGCTGCACTGCAGTGGCGGCATCAGCGGGCCGCCACGCCTGCCTGCCGTTCTTTCCTGCATTTGCATCTTGGTTTTGATGCCTCTGGACTTGAGGATCTGCCGATCCACACGGTTTGGGTTGGTGATTGGGAGAGGGGAATCGATGCAGAGCGCAATGCTCTGGTGTTCTCCATTCCGTCGGTTTTGGATCCCACGATGGCTCCTGAAGGGCATCACGTTCTGCATGGCTACTCCCCGGCGAATGAGCCTTGGGAGCCCTGGGGGGATTTGGTTCGTGGATCGGACTCCTACGTCGCCTTCAAGCGGCAACGCTGCGAAGTGTTCTGGAATGTGCTTGAACAGCGCATCCCTGATATTCGCGATCGAACCACTGTCGTCATGGAGGGATCACCACTGAGTCATCGTCGATTCCTCAATGCGCATAACGGCAGTTACGGACCGGCTCTATCTGCGGCAAAGGGATTGTTCCCGGGGGTGACGACTCCCTTGACTGGTCTTTGGTTGTGCGGAGCCAGTGCATTCCCTGGGATTGGTATCCCACCAGTGGCCGCCAGCGGTGCCATGGCGGCCCACGCAATCCTCGGTCGTGAAGCGCAGAATTCTCTTCTCAAGGAGTTGGGCCTTTAGGGGAAGTGGCAAGTGGCGGGGGTTTCCGACTGTGAAGATCGGGCTGGTTGAACGTTCCTGGCAAGATTTGGAAGGCCCACTTCAAGGGGTCTTCAGCATTCATCATTAAACGGCGCTCTATTCGGGCATCGTCGGATGTTCTGATCGTGGTTGACGCCGACATACGCTCGTGAAGTTACGGATGTGGCTATGAACACAAACGCTCGGATTGATGCTCTCCAGCTGATGCTGACGGATCTGCGTATGCGCAATGAACCGATCCGTCATAAAGCCGCTTTCCGGGGATGTCAGCCGGAGTTTCAGGCTCTGGTGAGTCGTTTGATTGAACAACTTGAAGGAGAATTATTGGAAGAGAAGCAGCGTTTTCGAGAAGCAATTCGTTCAGCGGTGATCTGATTAAATAAAGAGATCACGCCATTTTCGCTCCTGAATGACGGACTCTGTGGTGCCTTCCATGGGGTATCCAGCCAGAAAGTCTTTGTCACTGCTGGGGATATAGGGACCTTGTTTCAATTCAAAGATCACGCTGTCGGGCTCTAGAGCAACGAGGGAATGCAGCTGGTTCTCAACAACTTCGATGCCATGGAGTGGCCCTGATGCACTCAGTCGTTCGTGCTGAATCATTTGTCCTGATGCATCAAACAGCAGCAGACCGACGGAACCCTGCAGCACAAGGAAACACTCAAAACCTGCCCCTGGACGATCACGCTGGTGGAGGTGGGGACGAACGTAGGTTCCAGGCTGCAGAACGTTGAGGAAGCGTTGGACCGCATCCTCGGGTTGATGGAAGTTGTAGTTCTGTCGTCGCCTTGGGCTCCTGATCGCTCTCTTTGCGGTCAGTTCGAACAACTCTTGATCCAGACGTTGAAGCCGTGGTGCGTTGGTCACTCAGGAAATTCCAGGGTTCCGTTCCGATAGGCCGTTGGCACCAGGATGAGAAACAGCGCCCACCAGGTCAAGATGACCAGTGCGATCGGCAATGTGACCCAGAGTCGATGGGGCCAGAACCACGAAGCCAGGATCGCCCCCGAGCCTGTCAGAAGGATGGACCACGGTTGACACCACCAAGGTTTTAAGGACCAGAACGGCGGCTTCTCAGCGGAGGGATTCGAGCGCACCAGTCGCATGCAGGGAAGTGAGGTCGTCATACCCACCGATCAGCTGGCCATCCACAAAAATCTGAGGAAACGTCCGCATTCCTGTGCGGGATTGCCAGCGCTGAAAATCGGCGTCGCTTTGAATCGTGTCGACACGATGGTGCAGGTTCAGCGTGCGCAGCAGCCGGAGGGCTCTCTCACACCAGGGACATCCTGGAAGAACCGCAATCTCAACCCGCTCCCGAGCCTGTGCTGACTCCATGGCCGAGGCCGCTGGTTCGGGGAGGCCCAACAGCAGTTCAACTCCTTTTTGGACGAGGGTTCCAGGTTCCAGGTGCCCTCCCCAGACTTGGCAGGCTCCATCAGACAGGCTGAGATGGAGATGAACACCCTCCGGAGAAAAGGTGCCATTGAGAGTGATGACTTCCAGGTCGCCTTCAAGCACCGAAGGCTGGGCCTGACCTGGGCATTGGAAGGATGCGCGGGAGAGATTGCCCACGACACCGAGAATAAAGCCCGAAAGGTTTTGTTCAGCAGCCAGTTGCTCAAGGCTGAGACGCACATCACTGCCTGGAGCGAGCTTCAGAGGCAGTGAGCGCATGGCAGGGGATCAAAAAGCGAAGCCAGGATACGCACCTGCAGCCTTAAGCCCAACCCATAGCTCCCTAAGCACGTTAACGTGTACTCATCGTTACGCATCCGAGTCTTTATCGTGTCAATTCTTCAGGCACTCGTGCGTGAGTTGCAGCAGCGGATGGAGTCAGTTGTTGTGGTTCCATCCACTGGTGAGGTTGCCGAGGCGGCCAGTTCGGAGCGGATCAATGTGACGTTGCCGCGGGGAGTGATGGATGATTTGAAGCGTCATGCCCTCGCCGAAGGCCGCAGCTGTGGCAATCTCGCTTCTTACTTGATTGAAGACGGTCTAAGACGTCATGCCGTCATCAGTCCGTCGGTTGATCTTTCGTCAGCAGAGAAGTCGTGAGGGTTTCGACGGCGCCGGATCTCTGTAGTTCAAGGATGGAGACATCCATTGGCGTATTGAGGTGACTCCCGGTTTTGAAGGCGAATCCATAGGTTTCCTCCGCCAGCGTGAAAGGTGCAATTTTCAAAGGCAGATCAGGATGGTTCTTGAGGTAGTAGCGGAGTGCCGGTCGATCAAAAATAAAAGCGGCAGCGTCATTGTTCAGGACCAGTTGCACCGCATCATCCAGGGTCTCCGCCACGACAAGGATCACATCGGCGTCCTCGGCGATCTCGGAGCCACTGCTGCCTTTAACCACCGCGACGCGCCGTTGCTTCAAATCTTCAGGATGGTGAATGGGGTTTTCTGACGCTCCTGAGAGAAACAGCGTCAATGCTGAAGCCAGGCCGGCTGTTAACGATGAAACTGCGATCAAGGAGATCACCATCCAAGTGGAGGTAATCAAGCGGCCGGTTCGTGTGATCGGCGCTTTGTCTCCATATCCGACGGTCGTAAGGGTGACCAGCGCAAACCAGGCGCCATTTGCGATCCCTGATGCCCATTCCCGCGGAAAATTGTCTTCATTCCTGCGGCGTTCCGCTAACCAAATCAGCGTTCCAACAGTAAATATGACCGAAATCAATACAACAACGGAAGACAACACAGCCTTACCGAAAAACACCTTGACCCTGTCGAATAATGTTGGAGGATCCTTGTGTAATAAGACCCCTGCTTTTGCAAAAAAGTACGGCTGAGTGAAATTTACTCCTTGTATTTTGAGTCGTTTAGATGTGATACTTATTGGCCCGATTAAAAGATCGATCTCGCCTTTGTCGACGGAATCTATCGCTTTGTCGATGTCGACTGAACGATGGGGGTAATAGTCGTATTGGAGGTTGTTGTCACTTGCTACAGACTCCCATATCTCGATGCTGATGCCATGAAGCTCATCCCCATTATTGATCACAAATGGAGCGGAACCCGCCACGCCAACCTTGAGACGTTTTTGCTCCGTAGCTGTTGCGAAATTGCCTAGGAGAAGCAGAGTTGCGACTGTAATCTGGATGGTGATCCGCCAGGCCTTGATGTGTCGAATCAAGGGTTTGCAACCTTCTCAATCAAGGTTGCCACAGATTCTGTGACCTGCATCGCTTGTTGATTGCTCGTTTTGTTCAGAACATCTCTTGGCTTGAGCTGATCCTCTGAACCCTTGTCTCACGCTGCGCTCACTTTTGTTCCATACGACGCACGATGAGGGCCATGGCCGCAAGGGAGCCGGCCAGTGCAATCAGGAGGGCCATGGTCATCGGAACACCGGCGAAGGAAACGTGTGGTCGCAATGGCCTCTGAAGCGCATCTGGATTACAGGCCTTACAGGAGTCAAAATACAGATCGAACAAACCAACGGGTGATGAATCGGCCGCTTCAAATCGTTCAGCCCCCATCTTGAATTTTGACAATGATCCTTTGATGGCTGAGCTGGTCTGGAGATGGGAGAGCGAGGAACTTGTTTTTTTGCCCCAGCGCGCTCTCTGGCGTCCTGCAGGCCGTGAGCTTCTCGTGGCGGATCTTCATCTCGGTAAGGCCGAAGCATTTCAGGCCGCTGGCGTGCCTCTGCCAAGCGATGCCGATTGCGGCACCCTCAATCCGCTGTTGGATCTATGCCATCGATGGAAACCGTCGCGTCTCATTATTCTCGGTGACCTGATTCACTCCCGTTCAGGCCTCACGTCGAGGCTGAGGGATGTGATGGCTGCCCTCCCTGCTCTCATTGGTGCTGAGCTGGCCTGGATCGGCGGAAACCATGACCGTCAGAGCTGGTTGGAGGGGCTACCCCAACAGCCAGCTCAAGCTTTGGGACGCCTTTGGCTGAGCCACGAGCCAGAGAGGCCACCGGATCAAAACCAGCTGAATGTTTGTGGACACCTCCACCCTGTGACTCGAATCAGTGGTGGGAGTGATTCTCTGCGTCTTCCCTGCTTTGCTTTTGATCCAAATGGACCCCGTCTGGTGATTCCTGCCTTCGGAGAGTTGACGGGAGGCCATGAATGCGGCGACCTTTACTGCCAATGGCTGGTGGCGGATGACGCCATCGTTCCTTGGTTAAAACCCAACTCAAAAACCCAAGGACGACGGTCGGCGTGAAGCGGCCTTCCTCCAAAGCGTCTGAAACCAGCGGTTTCAAGAGCCGTTGGTTGCGCAAGCGTTGGTTGGTCGTGCTCACTCCTGTGCTGGTGTTTGCCGGTTTGGTGGCGTTGGCCCCCGGCACACCCGAACGTCGCGACGACACTCCAAGCGACAGCGTCACCAGTGATCTGCCCCGCGCACGTCCTGACCAGCAGAAACCCTTCCGCTACATCCCAGATGATGAGGTGTTCGCCTTGGAGATGGATCCACGCAAGGTGCGGTTTGACCTCTTGGAAGGCTGGGATCGCGAACAGGATGCCTTTGAAGATATGGCGGCTCTGGCCTACGTCTCAGGCCCGATGTACGAGCGCCATGTGGACATTGGAGGTCAGGAGATCACCGTTCCACTGGGTGATCTCAAATTCGGTCGGAGAGTCTGGAAAGGGCGCAATCGCACGGCCTCGCGCCAGCGGGCTTACGTGGGGATCCGGCACGACGGTGGCGTGGACTTCGGCTATGGGGAGCTGACGGATGAGCGAAGTCGCACCTACGACACATTCATCGGTGGACTGCACAGCCTCTACAACGACCTTGAGGAGCCTCCCGAGTCCTACAAGGGTGCCTACAGCAAAAGCATGGGGCAGCGCATTCGCTACTACCTGCCGCGCATTCGGATGGTGATGGGTCTCCGGGATGATGGACGGCTGGAAGTGTTGATGAGTCGTGATGGACTCACCCTTGAGCAGAGCAAAGATCTCGCTCGGCGTCGCAACTACCTCGCGGCCTACATGCCGGATCATGCATCCAAAAGCCGCTTCATTATTCCCGGGGTCAAGGGTTTCACTGAGGAGGACGCCAACTGGATCAGCGGCGGAGCTACCAGTTTTGTGCATGTGCCCTACATGCTTCGGATGAGCTCAAGAATGAGCCCTTTGCGGGGAGATTTGGTTGCTGGTCTCACTCCAAAGCTGGCTCCTGAGCAGGACTGTGATGGGCCGATCAAATGTTTTCAGGTGTTTAGTAACCACCTGGCGGATCGTGCACTAGCCGGACTGAACCGTGTCATGGAACAGGGGGTTGAGCCTCTGGCGCGGATGATCTGGGCGCCAACACCCGCTCCGACCTCCACGCCAACGGATCCAGATCGCACGCTTCAGGATCAGGAGCGTTCGCCGCTGCGAGAACCACCGATCACGGCCGATCCTCTTGTGCTGCGTGAACGGCCTGAGGCGATTGATCGAGGCGGTCGCCCAGATCCTGATGAGCGTCTTGGTGCACCTGAGGAGAGCCTGGCTCCGTCGCCTCTTCCGCCAGACCTGCCACCGCCTGAATTGTTTCAGGATGATGCCGATGCCCCCACGGCACTCGATTCCCCCATCCCGGCGTTGCCCGATCCTTCTGATGAAGCCTCTGTCGAGGCGGAGAGCAATGCCTCCGGTTCCGACGGTGGGGAGCTGATCGGAGCACCTCCGCCTCCTGAACTCCCACCGCTTCCTCCGGCCAACCAATGGCCCTCAAGAGCATTGCCTTCTCCGGACTCAAACAGCAACTCGTCGATGTCCATTGATTGAGGTTGTTCAGGGAAAAAATGAACTGAAATCTCTGAAGATTTGCTTCGCACGTTGAGAGCAGTGATCGATCGGGTAGTCGATCATTCCGATGATCATGGCCTGGCTGACGGCGTTGGACCAACTTTCGTTGTTTGGATTCTGATGAAAATCGAGAGGGTAAGAGGTGATTGCATACTGGTTAAAAATATGAAAACCGTTGAATCTATTTTGAATGACTTTGCGGGGCGGTCTTTGAAATTATTAATTAGAGGTTAATTGATGGCGAATCAGTTGAGGTTATAGGGCTGAATTTGTTGGATCGTGCTTCAGCATCGCAAGATGCGCTTTTAGTACAACCAACCGTTAAGGAGGGATTGCAGGTTGGGTTGGATGTTTCTGAGTTTGCTGTTGCATGTCTGAAGCATGCGTTTTTTGATTCCGTCAGACCGTTCCTGTCGCGACATTGTCTCGTCGAGTTTTTTGATGGCTTCCAGCCAAGGCTGATTGGTAGGGGCGCGGCATGGGCGCGGCCAAAAAAAAGAGCGTGCTGTAGAGCACGCTCCCCCAACAACATTCCACAAGGTCCCCACCTTGCGGCAAAGGAATTGTTATGTATCACACCGAACATCTTTGTATCGATGGGTACAAAGTGTGATGTGGTTTTCAACATCGTTGTTGGAGGTGTCTTTCAATCGGCCTGCTACATCCATTTCTTACCGAAATCAGTCTCTGAATGTCGGGCTACTTTTTGAACACTCCATTGCAATCCCCTGGGGCTGGTTGAGTAAAGCAATGCCCCTCAGGAGACCAGTATCCAAGTGCTGGTAGTTGCAATCCTTGCGCACGTGCTTTCGCATTCACATCTTTTACACCTCGGCCTTGAATCAGGACATTCCCTTCTCCATCCACAAGGTCAAGGAAGTCATTTTCCTTCGTTTCAACTGTTGGGTTGGCTATCGCTGCCAGAGGTAGAGCAGCTGAGCAGCCAAGGATAATGAAAAGACGTAACATAGTTTTTAGCACAAGCGGAATTCAGTTGTTGGTCACCAGGACAGGTGTACCGACCTCGACGCGATTGAACACCTGAATCACATCGTTGTTCAACATGCGAATGCATCCCAAGCTCACGGCTGATCGCAGCTTGACCCAGTTCGGCCACGCTGTTCCATGAATGGCATATTCACCAGTACCGATCTGGACGTAGGCCATATATCGAACACCGACGGGGTTTTTTGGACCTGGCGCGATCACCTTCGCTCCTTTGTGATAAGTCGGTGCAGGGTCCATTTTTGTAATCGAATAGGAGCCCGCTGGAGTTGGAGACTCGGGTGCGCCGATGGCGACCGGATATTTCGCAATCACCTTGCCGTTGTCAAGCAGGGTCAGATAACGCTTTTTAAGACTGATCTCGATGGTCGGCTCCGCCTGAGCAGGCAGATCTGCGATGGCTCCGAAGGCAGCGGCCCCTGCAAGGCAGGCCAGCAAGATCGGACGGACAGGCATGGACTTCCGAAACAGGCACCGGGGGCATTTTGACCTATTTGAAACCAGCTAGCGTCATTCCACAGAAACGGATGTTCTCGATCGATGTCGTGCCTCTCCGGAATTCGCCTCAGTCTTTTGGCTTGTGGTGCAGCTGTGTTGTCTGCCCTTACTTGCCCGATCGAGGCTCGCGCAGGTTTTTCTCCTGAGCAGCTGGAGGGTTTTGAGCTCAGTCATATCCGAGGCACTGTCACCACAGTGCTTCCGGATCAAAAAGTTCTTGAGATTATTGACCCTGAGGGCCATCGAGAAATCATCACCGTTGGTGTGGACCTCACTCCGCTGGCAATTACGCCCGGACAGGGCGTTGACGTGTCGTTGCTCGACGGCCTGGTCGTGGACCTCCAGCGAAGTCAGGACTCCAAGCTGAGTTTCAACCGCGAAGACATCATCATTCCGAAGGACATGGGTCCTTTGAAACAAGGGATGCGTGTTGCGCTTGCTTCTGGTACGGCTCGGGTTATGAAGTTGTCTCGCAAAGACAGGAGCATCAGCCTGCTGGGTCCCCTTGGTGGAATCCATAACCTCGATGTTCTTGTCGACACGACGGATGATCTTTTCCCGCAACTCAAGGCTGGTGATCTAATTAATTTCCGGTTGATTCAGCCCGTTGCTGTTGATGTCAAGCCGATCACCGTTGCTGATGGCGTGCGTGGGACCACCGATCCTCAGCCGATGCTTGCTCGAAGCATCAATACCGGTGCCTCCCTTAAGGCGGAGCTCCTCGAGGCATTTGAAATCACCCAATTGGTTGGATCCATCACCAGGTTGATGCCATCCGATCAGGTGCTTGAAATCAAAACCCCCTATGGACACACAATGCTGATCAGCAGCGGAGTTGATCTCTCTGCGGCAGGTTTCACCGTTGGTGATGAAGTGAGTGTCGACCTGCTCGATGGTCTGGTGGTGGATTTACGACCAAGTCCTGTCAAGCGTCTCCGATTTGAACGGGACGACATGATCCTCTCGGAAGACTTTGGGCCTGTACGCGAAGGGGCCAAGGTGGTGATGGCCACTGGTACAGCTGAGGTGGTGAAGTTATCTGAATCAGACAATGAAATCAGCCTGCGAGGTCCGTTCGGCGGTGTTCACAACCTTGATGTTCGCCAAAGCATCTTTGGTGATCCAATGACCACTCTTTCGGTTGGTGATTACGTCGAATTTCGGATGATCAAACCCATTGCAATTGCGATTCGAAAAAGCAGCTGATCATTCCTCTTGATGCGAGGCAAGGGCGCGTACGACATCACCCCTGGTCAGAACACCGATCGGCTTCCGGCTCTCATCAAGTACGAAGAGTCGTTGAGTACTTCTGTCGTGGAGTTGTAATGCGGCCTTGGGTAAGGGGAGAGTTCCATCACAGCTGTGAACATCCTTTTTCATCAGGTCAGCCACTGTTGTCCCGAGGACCTGATGCACCTGTTTGTCCCAGTTGAGAGGATTCCTTAGGTAGATGACGCTGTCGAGCAGCATCACGTAAGGGCCGGCATCAACTCCGCTCTCTCGCACCATCAGGTCCTGCTCGGTCAGTTCCCCGATCAGTGCCCCACTCTGATTCACCACTGGCAAGCCGCTGATGTGGTGATCACTAATCAATTGAACAGCATCCTGCAGGCTTGTGTCAGCCGTGACGCTGAGGACCGGGTGGGTCATCGCATCGGCCACCGACAGCTGCAGAACCATGAACCTTGTGCATCTGAATGCATTCTGCGTTGTGGTCGCCCCTTACGCAGTTCCACTATGAGTGCTAAGGGATAGAACAGTGCCAAAAGTTGAAATGCGCTCGGAGCTTGTTTGACAAAAATTAGCCGAATAATTAGTCACAGATTTTAAATTCGTAAAATAAAGCTTCTGCTTCTGCATATTCGCCATTTTCTCGGAGATGAAAAATCATCGCTTTCCACCAATCCCATGTTTCGATCTGAATTAACTCATGGAAATGATGGTTCCATTGCTCCTGGCGACGTGGTGGCATCTCTGACATCTAGCATCCTTTCTCTAATGCAACGCTAGGGACGCTGGAACGAATGTCTATCGGTATTTCATTTTGAAAAATTGTGATGGAGATCACGGAATGAACTGAACTGATCGCTCTTCAGTCCGCTATCGATTCCTGCAGTTGTGGTCGTTATCACGTCCATTCCGTTCACTGATGAGCTCCATCAGTCCGCCGGGTGTGCAACACCCAGGAGCGCAACACCACGGTGGAAATCTCGCAGCGCCTGCTGAAACGTCGCTTGTTCTGCCAAGACCATGCAGCTTCTGTCGTTGCGGCTGTTGAATTGGGATGCCGTGATTACTGCGCTGTTGCCTGTTCCCCTGAGAACCGTTGCCAACGGCCTCACTGTGGCCAGGGCTTTGGCAGGCCTGCCGCTGATTCTGGCCTTGCAGGCCGGCTGGTCTGTAGTGGCCTGGTGGCTGCTTCTGCTCGCCGGTCTTAGCGATGCCGCAGATGGTTGGTTGGCCCGCCGGGCCGGTGGCGGCAGCACTTGGGGGGCTCGCCTGGATCCATTGACCGACAAAGTGCTGATTGCAGCGCCACTGCTTTGGTTGGCCTCCACCGCCGCGTTACCCCTCTGGGCTGTCTGGGTGTTGCTGGCACGCGAACTGTTGATTTCTGGTTGGCGTGCGCAGGCCGGCGATGGTGCTCCGGCCTCTCTTGGCGGTAAAGCCAAAACAATCCTGCAGTTTCTGTCGTTACTGCTGCTGCTCTGGCCACAGCCATGGACGGGGCAGCCCTGGTTCGTGGTCATTGGCTGGTGGTTGTTCTGGCCCTCGTTGGTGCTGGCGCTTTGGTCGGCTGTCTCCTATCTCAGTCCCCGATCAGCGCAGCGTCCGAGCTGAAATCCAGAGATTGTGTTGGTGCTTTGGCGTAATCATTGCGATAGCTATCGGCAAGGCCGGCATTGAGATCAAAGCGTGGCTGCCAGGCGAGTTCCCGCTGCACCCGTGTGATGTCGGTGAGGAAATGGTTGAGACGCAATGGAAAAGCTTTTCGCGCTTTGGGGTCCAGGCGGGAGGGATCGAAGCTGCGCATCTCGATGGACACTGGATCCCTGCCGCAGGCCACAGCCGCTGCTTGGATCAGACCTTGAAAGGTGATGCCCTGTCTGCCTGAGCAGTTGTAGATCCGGTTGGTTGATGCTTCCACATCAATGCAGCGGGCCATCGCTTCGGCAAGATCCTCGACATGACCCAACTGGGTGATCGTGCTTCCATCGCCTGGTAACGGCACAGGTCGATCGTTGATGATTCGATCGAAGAACCAGCGTTCGATTGGGTTGTAGTTACCAGGGCCATAGATGTAAGTCGGCCGGAAGCTGGTGAAGGGAATCCCCTCCTGCCTCAGCCAAGCCTCTGTTTCCGCTTTGCCGGCGTGGCGGCTGTTGGGGTCAGTCGCGCAGTCCTCATCCAAAGGCCACTGTTCAGAGTTGGCGTAAACCCCCGCCGAACTCACATACACGAATCTGTGGCTGGGGGCACCGGTGATCGCCAGAACCCGCTTGCTGTCTTCCAGCTTTCGACCTGAACTATCAACAATGACATCGAACTGACGCCCCTTCAAGACGGCCAATCCCTCGTCGCTGCTGCGATCACCGCTGAGGTGTTCGACCGCATCCGGCACGGGATTCCGGCCACGGGTCAATAGGCAAAGGTCGTGCCCCTGAGCCTGAAGCCTCGCCACCAATGGCTTGCCCACGAAGCGGGTGCCTCCCATTACGAGAATGCGCATGAATACAGCTCTGCGTCGCTGCCAACAACGTGTTGACAGCTGATTTCAACCCATGAATCTAGGGGATCGATCTATCACCTGATTTTCACCGAGAAGCTTGAGTCGTTGCACCAGATATTCACAGTTGAATTCTCAGATGGCGACGCAATCTTGGTGATGTCGGGATCATTTGTTTCGACTTGCCCCTACTCCTTTGAGGTTCTTCATGGAAGGTTTTATTGCAATTGCTTCGTCATTTGCGGTTACGCTGTTTCCAGCTGTTGCCGCGCTTAGTGTCGCAACAAATAATGGTGGTCTTGTTATGCAAGAGATCATGCTTGTTAGAAATGCTGACAACTTGCCCTGATTGATGGGGGATAGGGATTGTCCAGTCCGGTCAGGATTCGATTCTTTTCGGTGTGTCTCTATGTCGACTTCTTCTGGCCCAGAGAATCTGATTTCGGATGATATAAATTGCGAGTTGCCCTGGGTCTGTAAAGGTCGAGATTATCGAGATCAGCCAAAAATGTGATAGGTTATGGCAAGGAGTATTTTGTAGTAGTAAGTCAATATGCTTTTTTAATTATTCTGAATTGAGATTTTTGGCCGCTAGACTTTCTCTTGGGAGGCATAAATAAGATGAGTGCATGGATTTTGTCGATTCGTTCGTTAATAGCTGTTCGGGCTTTTGGGTTTCATGGTTTTGATCCTTGCCCAGAAAAGATGAGTTACTGGAGTGGGCTGCTGCGTCCAGGCTGGTAAGCATGATTTAATATGAGGGTCTGGCCGCTCGTGATCACGCAGTGGATGAATGAGCATATTGGGTTCATTTTGATCGTCTCTTGAGTTCAGTTGATTCGCATCATCACCCCTATCAAGATTTAAAGTGATTCATTCTTTTGAATGCAGGTTTGAGTGGTTTGCAGGTTGTTATTGGTATTTCCTATGGATCAATTGCTCTTATTTGTGATGCTGTCCACAACATCGTTGATGTGATTGGATTGCTTCTGGCTTGGGGAGCTGAATCTCTTGGGGGTCTCCCTTCGACGCGGCGCTTCAGTTATGGCTTCGGTCGCTCCACACAGATAGCTGCAGTAACGAATGGGGTGTTGATCCTCATGGCTTCTGCGGTTGTTTGCGTTGATCTGTTTTTCACCTAATCCAAAAATAACAATGATCAGAACATCGTTATTTTTGGATTAAATGATTGTATCGCCGCTCTCCATTCAGAAGATTAAATGCCTTGGGTCTGTGGTGCCATCAGAATTGTAAATCGACTTTTTGATGCGTTCATTCAGTGGAGTGCCCATGTCGTTCTTCCGTCAGTGCATGGCTGTTCTGGTGAAGTTTGTGGTGTGGATCGACATTGATGAGGTTGTTTTCGTTGAGGAATGTCTTCTTCGATCCCTTCTTTGCTTGGTTGGTTGTTCGTTTCAGTCATGGCATGAATCAAGGGTGTGTGGGATCTGCGTCACGCTCTTTAGATGTCGTTCAAAAGTCCTATGGGCCGGCGAGAAGCTCTGCCCGGATCGAGGGGCTGCACCGCCGCTGCAGGATGGCCAGCGAGCACCCTGCTGCCGCGTTATGGAGATCATTCCCGCCATCGACTTGCTTGATGGCGCTTGTGTTCGTTTGCATCAAGGGGACTATGACCAAGTGACGCGGTTCAGTGACGACCCTGTTGCTCAGGCCTTGAGTTGGCAGCAGCAGGGAGCCACCCGCCTCCACCTGGTGGATCTCGATGGTGCCAAACGCGGTGAACCTGTGAATGACAGTGCCGTGCGGTCAATCGCAGCAGCGCTGGACATCCCGGTTCAGCTCGGTGGCGGTGTGCGCTCTCTTCAAAGGGCGGAGGACTTGATTAGCTGTGGATTGGACCGCGTCATTCTCGGCACCGTTGCCATCGAAAAGCCGAAGCTCGTGAACGAGCTAGCCCTCAAGTACCCCGGGAGGATTGTGGTGGGTATTGATGCGAAGGATGGTCGTGTTGCCACACGGGGCTGGATCGAGCAGAGCGATGTACTGGCCACCGATCTCGCTCGACAGTTCAGTGATTCACCGATTGCTGTCATCATCACCACAGACATCGCAACGGACGGAACCCTCGCAGGCCCCAACCTTGAAGCTCTGCGTGCGATGGCAGAAGCCAGCAAAGTTCCTGTGGTTGCTTCGGGAGGCATTGGTTGCATGGCGGATCTGCTTGCTCTGCTCCAGCTCGAACCACTTGGTGTGGATGCCGTGATTGTCGGGCGTGCTTTGTATGACGGTCGTGTTGATCTGGCTGAGGCCATCAATGCGATCGGTGAAGGCAGAATTCAAGACCCTGTTCTTGGCTTCACCGACATGGCTTAGCTCGGCGCAGGTCGTTGCCTTTAAGATGCATTAACACCAATGTGTTCTGTGGTAACAGCACCAGGAACCAACGTTGATTCCTATCCCGTCATTGACGGGGTACACAACGCCTTCGAGCGCTGCCGAACATTGGGAATGCGTTTGAGTCGCCAGCGACGCATGGTGCTCGATCTGCTCTGGTCCGAAAAAAGCCATCTCAGTGCTCGTGACATTTTCGAGAAACTCAACGCTCGTGGTCGCAGTATTGGCCATACATCCGTCTATCAAAATCTCGAAGCTCTCCAATCAGCAGGGGTGATCGAATGTCTTGATCGAGCCAGTGGTCGGCTCTATGGATATCGCAGCGATCCGCATAGCCATCTCACCTGCCTCGACACCGGTTCAATTGAAGACATTGATGTGGTGCTCCCAGAGGACCTCTTAAACCAGATCGAGCGTTGCACCGGATATCGCATTGAGTCCTACACCCTGCAATTGAACGGACGTCGTCCACTGGAGGTTTGAGCGCAACCTCGTTACCTTGACAAACATCCTCTAGCGCAGTGCTTTGGCAGCCTCCTCTCCTGTGCGGATTCTGCTGCTAGCCCCCAAGCTCCTCGGCGAGTCCCTGGCTCTTCAGCTCACAAGCAAGAACAGTGATCTCGATGTGATCCTGCGCCCGGAGGCGTTGGTGGGGCATCCAAAACTGGTGATCTGGTCCATCGACGCAATCTCAAGTCTGGCGGCAGTTCGACATGAGGCGTTCATCTTGCAGGAACGTTGGCAGCCAGCACCCCTCCTGCTTCTGCTGCCCGCAGACCTATCAGCAAGCAAAGACGCCCTG